>JBEUIR010000085.1:0-8518 GCA_040415395.1 Candidatus Thiothrix namsaraevi | reverse complement strand
TTGGTGCTGGTGATTTTGCCATACACCATTGATACGGTGCGTTTGGCGCTGTACCCGCAGTTGGAATACAGCACCAGTGGCGGTATGCATGGCGTGGTCTATGAATCAGTCGCCGCGCCCGCCGCTGAGGAAGCGATGGATGCAGATGCGGCAATGATGGCAGAACAAGCTGCTATGCCTGCTGCTCCAGCGCCTGCTCCCATGATGAAATCGGAGAATTATGCGCGTGAGAAAATGAGTAGCTTGGCAAACATCAGCGCGTATCCAGAATCCCGATCCGCCAAACAGCAGGTCAATCTGCGTGAAATCGACCCGAATAGCATGATTCAAACCGGTCCCGGTTTGCCCACATGGCAATGGAATCAGGTGCGTCTGGAATGGTCAGGGGTGATTCAACCCGACGAACGCATGGGCTTGTGGCTGATTTCGCCGGTAGCACATTCGCTGCTCAAAGTGTTGGGGGTGATGATTATGCTGATTTTGGCGGCACGTTTGGCACTGGTTTCCGGCAAATTAGCGGCGTTGTGGCAAGCGACACAATCCGCCAAACGCGGTTTATCCGTGGCGTTGTTACTGGCGATGACCGTACCGTGGGTAGTAGCGCTGCCACAAACTGCCTTGGCAGAAACGCCCACTGTTGCCGCCATGCCCGTTGCACCCGCCAGCAATACACCCGACCCCAGTCTGTTGCAAACCTTGCAGGAACGTTTGTTGCGTGCGCCAGAGTGCTTGCCGAATTGTGCGCAAATCGAGCAAATGAACCTGAATGTGGGGAATGATGGCTTGCAAATCCGGCTGCGGGTACACACGGCTACCGCCGTTGCCGTGCCATTGCCGGGCAGCCAAAGTACCTGGTTGCCACAAACGGTATTGGTGGATGCGCAACCCACGCAAGCCTTGCGCCGTGATGCTGAGCAACAATTGTGGGTGGTCTTGGCGCAAGGTCAGCACGAGGTGGTCTTGCAAGGCGCTATTCCCACGCGCAGCAGCATCGCCTTGCCTTTGCCGCTGAAACCGCATCGCGTGACTTGGCAGGGCGAAGGCTGGCAGGTGGACGGTATCCGCGACAACGGTGTGCCTGAAGCCCAGCTTCAACTGAACCGCACCACCGCCAGCAGCGATAACACCGTGCAAGACATGCCGACTTTGCCCGCGTTCGTCAAAATTTCGCGGCGCTTGGATTTGGGGCTGGATTGGTATGTTACTACCACCGTCAGCCGCGTGTCTGACAGTGCCGCACCGATCAGCTTGGCGATTCCGTTGCTGGCGGGCGAACAGCCATTGAGTGAGCAATTCACCCTCAAAGATCAGGCACTGCAAATCAATCTCAAGCCGCAGCAAAACACACTGGAATGGACATCGCGGCTGCCGCAGACCGCAGCATTGCAGCTTACCGCCAGCCAAAACAACGCTTGGTTGGAAGAATGGCGCATTGCTGCCAGCCCAGTATGGCACGTCGATGCCAGGGGTTTGCCCGCCAATGCTTATGAAGAAGCCGATGCACAAGGCGCGTTATTGTGGAAACCCTGGGCAGGCGAAACCCTGAACTTGGCGGTTAACCGTCCGCAAGGCACCGCCGGACAAACCGTGACGCTGCTTGCCAGCCAGATGCAGGTCGAGATTGGCAAACGCGCCCGTGATGTCAGCTTGCGCCTGAATTTGCACAGCAGCCGTGGTTCACAACACAGCATTAGCCTGCCGGAAGACGCGGTGGTGCAAAGCTTGACGATTGATGGCACGAAACAAGCGATTCAACAGCAAGCGGGCAAGGTGATCTTGCCGTTATTGCCACGTAAACAAGAAGCAGTGCTGGAATGGCAGGAAAACGGCGCATTGCCGTTGCATTACACCTTCCCTGCGGTGGATTTGGGTTTGCCGAGTGTTAATAGCGAATCACGTTTGCAAGTGCCGCAAGACCGTTGGGTATTGTGGACGCATGGGCCATTGTTGGGGCCTGCGGTGCTGTTCTGGGGCATGTTAGTGGTGTTGCTGGTGTTTGCGCTGGTGTTGGGGCGTTCAAACATTACCCCATTGAAAAGCTGGCAATGGTTCTTGCTGGGCATTGGTTTGAGCCAAAGTACGCCGTTTTTGATGGTGTTAATGGCGTTTTGGCTGATTGCTTTGGCGTTGCGGAGCAAAGTGTCACGCGCTGACTGGGCGCGACCGTACTGGCAATTTAATCTGATGCAAGTGGGTTTGGCAGGCTTGACCTTGGTGGCGTTAGCGACCTTGGTGGGGGCGGTTGCCAATGGCTTGCTGGGGTCGCCGGATATGCAAATCACCGGCAACGGTTCATGGGCGCAACAATTGCAATGGTATCAAGATCGCGTGGCAGGGGTCTTGCCACAGGCAGGCGTGATCAGCGTGCCGATTTTGTATTACCGCTTGCTGATGTTGGCTTGGGCGTTGTGGTTAGCTGTCGCCTTGCTGGGGTGGTTGCGTTGGGGCTGGACTGCCATTAATCATGGTGGTTTGTGGCAGCCTCATATTTCTGTCACCCAAACGCCTACCGTCAGCGTTGCGCCCGCAGGCCCGATGAATGCGCCTGCCACGGGCGGCACGGATTCGGGTTGACGGGCAACGGCGACGGCAATGTGGTCGGTTCCCACGATCGTGCCGATGGTGGGGTCAAAGCCTTTCCAGCCTGCACCGGGGAGGAACACTTCTGCCCAAGCATGGGTTGCGCCGAAATCGGTCGGGGCAAGTTGTGTGTGCAGGTAGCCGCTGACAAAACGGGCGGCGAAACCTAAACGCCGTGCCGTTTCCATGAACAGATACGCCGAATCACGGCACGACCCCGTGCCACGGGTGAGCGTGTCGGTCACGGATTGCACACCCGGTTCTTCACGTAATTGATACTTCAAGGTTTGCTGGATGCGTTCGGCAAGGCGTTGCAGCAAGCTGTAGGTCTGGATTTTTTCGCCCGGTTGCCAGAGGCTTGCGACCCAGTGTTCCAGCAAAGCACTGGGTGGATCGCCTGCTTGTCGGTAAGGTGACAATACCGCTTGATCATCCGGCAGGTAGGTGAACGGGTAATAGGTGGCGTAATCGGCGACCAGAAAATCCAGCGGGGCTTCGTTGTATTGCTGAATGATGATGGTGCTTTCGATCACCAGTTGCGTGGTCGGGGTTTTGAAAGTGGCGATGGCGACCGAATTGTCTTCCACATCACGATGCCAGCGCAGAGAGGCAGCGGGCGTGATGTGTAAGCTGGAGGATTCGATGCGTAATTCGTAGCCTTCGCGGGGGCGCAAGCGTAAAGTGTGCGGTTCAAGGCGCACAATGCCGGGGAAGTTGTAGTAAGTGCGATGTAGGATTTTATAGCGTTGCATAAGTGATGCTCCAATTTGGAATGCCTGATGGAAGGCGTGAATGTTTTACACCTTGGCTTTCGGTTGTAGCCAGTCCTGTGCACTCTTGGTAATCGCCAAGACCGCAGGATGGCTAATCCGCCGTTCCACCGAAATGGCAAAAAATTGTTCCACTACCCCGTCTGCCTGCCCAATGCAATGAATCTCTGGTTCTTGGGTAAAGGTATCTTCCTGTACTGAAGGGGCGACAAAAATTCCTGCTCCACCAAAGCCAAATGCCCGCATCAGCGCACTGTCATCAAACTCCCCAATAATAGTTGGCTGTACTTTTTGCTGATGAAACCAGTTCATCAGTTCATTACGCACTGAGGTGCCTTCGCTCGGAATCAGCAAGGGTGCATTGTGTAAGCATTGCGGGAATTCGCCCTGCAACCGTGTTTTCAGCGTGGTATGTGCAAAAAAGCTAATGCCGCTGAAACCTAAACGGTGCGAAAAGCCTTTGATTGACATGGTATTGGGGAGGGGTTTATCCGCAATCACCAGTTCCATGCGGTGCATGGCGAGTTCTCCCAGCAGGTCGTCGAGGGGGCCTTCATTGCATACAATGTGAATTTGCGGGCTGAGTTGCATTGCCGGTTCCAGCAATTTGTAGGCAATGGTTTTGGGCACAACATCGACGATACCCACCCTAAACAAGCGTGCCTGCCCAGAAGGGTGCGTCTGTAAGGCTTGTTCCAAGGCAATGCCCAGTTGGAAAATTTCATCGGCATAACGCCGGGCGGTATGCCCTGCATCGGTGAGTTCCAGATTACGACCTTGTTTGCGGAAGAGTTTGACGCCGAGGTAATCTTCCAGCAATTGCAATTGCCCACTGATGGTTTGTGGGGTCAGGTTCAGGCTTTCGCAGGCACGTACAATGCTGCCGAGTGTGGCGACTTCACGAAAGTAATACAAGTGTTTGTAATTGATCACGTTAACTGTCCTGAATCTTACGTAACTCTTGTTCGCACAGGGATTTTAACAGGGTCAATGCATCATTCAGCATGGCAGTGCGTACTTGCTGGAGTTGGTGTTTGATGTGGTTGCGCCCTGCCTCTAGCCAATTATCCCAGCGGGCTTGATCGTGCTCACTCCACCAGTCGGGGGTATCGGCAGGGTGATAAGCCAGTTTGTCGAGATCCAGCAGATCGTAAATATTGACCCACTCGCCTTCCACTTTCAGCATGAGGCTGGGGTTGAATAAGTAATGCCCTTGGCGTACCCGATAAAATAATTTGCGGTTGTAACGGTCGTCGCGGTACATCTCGTTTTTCGAGAAGATGCTGGAAATGTAGGCGCGTTGTTTGCGCTGTGGGCTTAACACAGAGGATGGGAAATGTGCCACCGCATCAATAATGTCTTGTGTACCAAAGCCACCGCGACCACCGATTTTGCTCGGCAGGGCGCGGTAGAACAGCGCAATCATCATATTGAGCAGGAAAAACTCCATACTGTGCTGATCGAGTTTTAGTAATTTCCCATCAATTTGAATGCTTAAACTGTCAGGGATCAGTTGCCGGTAAATGCTGGCAAGGTGGTGTTTGGCGTATTTCTCGTCTTTGCTGGCTTGTTGTAAGGCAATCTGAAACGCGGTGAAGTGGTTATTGTCCACGTATTCGGGGTTGGCACCGAGTCCCGCCAGCTCATTAATCAGGCTGGCGTTGCCCAGCCAAGCTGCCACCATGAGCGGGGTTTGGTTGAAGGGGTTGCGAAAATCCACGCCGAACTTATTGAGCTGGTTGCGCAAAGCCACTGGATTTTTAAGCTGATAAGGCAGGTAGTATTTTTGCTGTAACTGCTTGATACCATTGGCTGGATGCCGTGCTGGTTTGAAGTCAACCTTGCGTAAATCACGCAGGCATTGCCGGTCTTCATAAACCAGTGCTACTTCAAATAGTGCCAGCCGGGCTTTTTTGTCGCCCTGCTGGATAGCTTGGGTGTGCAGTTGCTGCAAGGTTTCGCCGCTGTAAACTGCCCAATCCGGTTTCTGTTGCTGGAGAATTTCTTGGCGGATGCGGTCAGCTTGTTCTTGCTTGCCTTGCAATTCGAGTTTGTGAGCTTCGCGCTGCCACTCTTCGCGGCTGGAATTTTGGTTAGCGAGGTTGAGGGTCTCTTGCGCATTGTGTAAGCCGAGTAAATCGAGCAAGTATTGTTTGGAATCGGCTTCGATCCAGTACAAATTACGCACCGCACGGGTCAGGGCAACGTAGAGTGCGTTAATGTAAAACTTGTAGGTTTCCAGTGACTTATCGGTTTTATTTTTAGCCCTTGCGTAAGTTAAGTCTTGTTGCAGATCGGCGTGTGTGACACCAGCGCTGATCTCGCGGAAGCGCTTGTTTTCGGCACTCAAGAAGTTGTAGAGGATGATATTGTCGTATTCAAGCCCCTTGGCTTCTTGGATCGAGAATACCAGCGGCGTATTGAAATGTTGTTGGGCTTCGGCTTTTTGTTCGGGGTGCATGACCACCACGGCGAAACGGGTGGAGCTGCGGGTTTTGGCATCGAGTTCGCGGCGGATATTATCGCGATCTTGCAGGAATACCACATCGCCTTGCACATGCCCGTTACTGTGCACCAGATAATTGCTTTCACGGTCAATCGAACCGAAGCGGGCATTTTTAAGCAGCAAAATCCGGTTTGCCAGCGCGGTGACTTGCGGGGAATTGCGGTAATTGGTGCTGAGGATGCGGATTAGGTCAACATCCGCCTGCAATTCGCCGTGGGTGTAAAACAGGCTTTTGAGTTTGCTCCACGAGAAAAAATTGGGGTGCACGATTTGGTTGGAATCGCCACACAGCAAAAATCCGGTGGGGTCACGCAAGGTTTTGAGAATCAGGAAAAGCTGGATATTGGTTAAGTCCTGCACTTCGTCAACCACCACAAAATCGTAGCGTGGTGCAACCCGCGCTAGGTATTGGTGGCTGAGGATATTGCTGTCATAACGCTGGTTTTCCTGCAAAAAACTCAGATAGCGGCTGAAAATATCGTAAACAACCGGACGTTCGTCTTCCAAAAAAATGGATTGCTTAATGCCGAGATTGAGGTATTCGTCGCAGCTGAGGTAAGCGCTGTCAACGGAGGGGCCGGTTATGACCCCTTTGAATTCCTCGAACAGTTTATGCGCATCTTTAATGGGCGTGCGCGGTAAACGGCTGAACCATTGCGCAAATTCGCGGAAGTGAAGCGGTTTACCGTTGGGGACTTGGATGCTTTCGAGAAACTCTTGGAAGGAGAGGAAATCGACGTGCTGTTGGGGGTTTTCGTAGCCGTGGGCGTAATACAGGTCGCGGGAATTTTTCACCAAATACGGCGATAGTGTGACGTAGAGGACATCGCCGGGGCAGGCTTTGAGCTTTTCCAGTGTCAAAGCCGTTTTGCCGCTGCCTGCTGAACCGATGATTACTAGGGGTGGCGGCAGCTCGAACACGGCTTGCTGGGTGTCATCAAACGAGATGATTTTATCCAGCAAATTGAAACGCCCGTGCTGGGTGTTGACGTAGGCGAGGTTGGGCGTGTCTTCCGGGATGTGTTCGAGTGCAGGGATTTTGTCTTCGTCGATGACCGCACCGTGACTGAGGAAGCGCGAACCGGCGTAGTCGTGGCTTTTGAGGTATTCCAGCACCAGTGCATAGCGTTGCTGTTGGTGCTGGTAAAATGCTAGCAGCAAACGGTCGCTGCGGTTGAGCCGCGCACGGTACAAGTTGTCACCGATTTTTTTGACATCAGCGGATTTGAGGTCGTCAGCTTCTATCAATGAGCGCCATTTGCTGAAGCCGTTGATTTTGTCAGGGTTGAGTTCGTTATAAAGTAATATCTGCATGGTGGGAGAGTAGTTGGGTTTGGGTGTTAAGGCAATTGCTGCGTGGTGTTAGGCACACGGGTGTTGCCCTTATGAAAGTGCCCCGCCCAAGCGGCGGCGAAATGCTTTTGCCATTTCTGGTTCATTGGGCATCAGCATGTTGATTAGGTTGATGATCATTTCTTTGACAGCACCACCCTTATAGTCTGGTGTGGTATTGAAAATGTTGAACAGGTGTTCCATCGCTTCATGGTACTGGTGTTCGGCAACCAGACAGATGGCGAGGTCAAAATGGGCGTCATAATCCGCTGGATTGACAGCAATACGTTGTAGCAGCGTGTCTTTCCCGGCGGTTTTGCTGGCAAAATCTTGGAATGTCAGTTGCCCGATCAGTGAGCGTCCGGTATCTGTTTGTTTGGCACTGTCCGGCAGGCGGTTGAACAGCGATTTGGCAGGTTCGAGTTGCCCGATGTCGAGCATGATTTGCACCATGTCCATCGCTACACGGGTATTGGAAGGGTCTTGCTGGATAGCTTGGGTTAGCAGGTTGACCGCCGCGATAGTGTCGCCTGCTAGGTGTTGCTGACGTGCCTGCATCCGCATTTCGTCACTTTGCCGGAATACCCCGAACGTCTTCAACAACTGGCGCAATTCATCGGTTTCCAGCAAGCCTTCTTCGGTGCGCACGACTTCACCACCCCTGAAAACCTTCAGCGTGGGAACATTTTTTACAGCGTATTCCTTAATCAACTCAGGCTGCTCATCCATATCCACCTTGGCAAAGATGAATTGCCCGGCAAACTCCTTGGCCAACGCGACCAAGGACGCTTCAAGATGAATGCAGGGTTCCGACCACACCGCCATGAATTCAACCACCACGGGCAGCTTGTGTGAGTTCAACAACACGGAGGTGTCGAAACTTTTTTTGGAGATTTCAAAGATCAAAGCGTCTGTTTGGCTCATTAGGTTTTCCTGTAAAATGGCAAGGTCTGTGGTTAGGGCGTAATCGTAGCATGATGTCGAACGGTCACAGATATTTCTGCGCACTGACTCCCATCAGGTGTTCGACTTTTTGCACGTTTTTGAAGCCTGCCGCTCTGAGGCGGTGGATAACGCCATCGACAAAGCTGCTGCCTTTTTTGACGACGTGTGGATTGCCAGTGTAGTGAAACAGCCGTCCGTCGCGGCGTAGCACGCGGAAGATTTCGCGGTAGAATGCTTCGCTGTATAGCTCTCCGGCGAGGGAAAAACGCGGGGGGTCGTGAATGACTGCATCAAAGGATGCGGCAGGCAGGGTGTTTATTAGTTCGTAGCTGCTGCCTTGGTGTTGCACAATTCCCGCTTGTTTCAAATCGTTTGACCAAGGGTT
>JBEUIR010000084.1:0-8620 GCA_040415395.1 Candidatus Thiothrix namsaraevi | reverse complement strand
TTCGCCCAAACGAATGCGCTGCATGAGGTGGATCGGGTTCATGGCATCTCCAAACAGGCTATTTCTTAAATGTTGGCAGTATAGCGTAATGTGAACGCTGTCACCGCTATGCTATAACACATGCCCGCGACTGCTGAACAAGGTAAACCCATGCAAAACACCACCCTCCCCCCAAGCTGGCAAGCCGCCATCGGTGCAGAATTCACCAAACCCTACCTGCTTACCCTGAGCCACTTTCTGCAAGCAGAAGCTGCTGCTGGCAAACACATCCTACCCCCGCCAGAACAGCGTTTCAACGCCCTGCATAGCACACCGCTGGATCAGGTCAAAGTGGTGATTCTCGGTCAAGACCCATACCCCACGCCCGGACACGCTCATGGCCTAGCGTTTTCAGTGCAACCCGATGTTGCCCCGTTGCCGCGTTCGCTGCTCAATATTAACCGTGAATTGCAAGACGACCTCGGCATTAACAACAGTCACACTGGTTGCTTGCAAGCGTGGGCAGCGCAGGGCGTGTTGCTGCTCAACACCGTGCTGACGGTAGAAGCAGGCAATGCAGGCAGTCATCAGAAACGCGGCTGGGAAACCTTCACCGATACGGTCATTCAAGCCATTAGCGCCCAAACCCAGCCCGTGGTGTTTATCCTGTGGGGCAATCACGCGCAGAAAAAAACCGCACTGATCGACACCACCCGTCACTGCATTATTGCCAGTGCGCACCCATCGCCCTTGTCAGCGCGACGTGGCTTTTTCGGTAGCAAACCGTTTTCCCGCGCCAATGCGTTTTTGCAGGCTAATGGCAGAACGCCGGTCAATTGGGCACTGCCTGCCCCATAATCCACACCTTACTAACTACCCGATCATCCCCCAACATCATCAGCACAAACAGCAATTCTGCAATATCCTGACAATGCCGCAAACGCCGTTCCAGCAACGGTGTCGCTTTGGGGTTCAGCAATACAAAATCCGCTTCCTTACCGGGGGCGAAATTCCCAATCTTGTCATCCAGATACAGCGCCTTTGCCCCCCCCAGTGTTGCCAGATACAACATCTGAAACGCTGACAGCTTGTTGCCGCGCAATTGGGTGACTTTGTAGGCTTCGTTAGCAGTTTGCAGCAAGCTAAAACTGCTGCCGCCCCCCACATCCGTTCCCATGCCAACCCGGATTCCATGCGCCTTGGTATCCATCACATCAAACAAACCGCTGCCGATAAACAGGTTGGACGTGGGACAAAACGCTACCGCAGCCCCCGTTTCCGCCATGCACTGCTTATCCGCCTCATCCAGATAAATGCAATGCGCCATCACGGAACGCGGTTTCAGCAAACCATGCTGGTGATACACATCCAAATAGCTGCGGCTGTCGGGAAACAGCTCTTGCACCCATGCCACTTCCGCTTTGTTTTCAGCAACGTGGGTATGCAGGTAAACATCAGGAAATTCCTGCAACAATTGCCCCGCTTTGCTGAGTTGCTCAGGGGTGGAGGTAGGGGCAAAACGCGGCGTCACGGCGTAAGACAAACGCCCGCGCCCATGCCATTTTTCAATCAATGCCTTGCTGTCTTGATACGCACTTTCCGGGGTATCTTGCAGATAATCCGGGCAATTGCGATCCATCATCACCTTACCGGCAATCATGCGCAGGTTACGGGTTTCAGCGGCAGCAAAGAAAGCGTCCACCGATTCGGGGTGTACCGTACCGAATACGCACGCCGTCGTCGTACCATTACGCAGCAATTCCCCCAGAAAAAAATCCGCGACTTCGCGGGCATGGAGTGGGTCAGAAAATTGACGTTCGGTGGGAAAAGTATAAGTTTCCAGCCATTCCAACAGTTGTTCGCCGTAAGACGCAATCATGTCGGTTTGCGGATAATGAATGTGGGTGTCGATCATGCCGGGAATGATCAAATGATCGGGGAATTCCAGCAATTCGCAGCCATCCGGCAAGTGTGGCAGTAATGTGCTGGCAGCCCCTACCGCACGTACATGACCATTTTCCACCAACAGAATGCCGTCTTCAAAGTATTCAACCGCCGGAGGCGTGGGGTGCAAGTCATAGCCCGGATCATCCAGCAAGTGAACGATAGCAGCCCGAAACGCTTTTATTTGATTCGTCATTGATAAGTTTCCTAAAATGCGGCCTCTTATCCCCTCTCCCCTTGAGGGAGAGGGTTAGGGTGAGGGGTCTTCTTATTTCGGCAATTTGCCCGTAATCCCTTTCACATAGAAATCCATTTTCGACATATCTTCATCCGACATATTACCACCGGCGGCGACGACTTCCTTGCCGTCCTGATTCACCACAGGCCCTGCAAATGGGTGCAAACTGCCATCCTTGATTTTGCCTTTAGCTGCTTCCACCTTGGCTTTAACGTCGGCAGGAACCGCGTCACTCATGGGCGCTAAATCCACCATGCCATCCTTGATACCGCCCCAGATGCTGCCCGGTTTCCAGGTACCATCCAATTGGCTTTGCACTTGCTTGATGTAATAATCGCCCCAGTGATGGGTAACAGCCGTCAAATGCGCATCCTTGCCGTATTTCGACATATCGGAATGGTAGGCGATGGCGTATTTCTTCTTTTCCTGTGCCGCAATCACCGCAGCGGTGGAATCGGTATGGTGCGTAATCACATCCGCGCCTTGGTCAATCAGGGTATCCGCCGCTTCACGCTCACGACCGGGATCGAACCACGAATTCACCCACACCACATTCATCTCGATTTTCGGGTTAACGCTCTGCGCCCCCAGCATGTAAGCATTAATCCCCTGCAATACTTCGGGGATTGGGAACGCTGCCACATAACCCAGCTTATTGTCCTTGGTCATCGACCCTGCCACCATGCCTGCCAAATAACGCCCTTCGTAAAAACGCGCATTGTAATTGCCCAGATTATCGGTCGTTTTGTAGCCGGTCGCGTGTTCAAAATGCGTATCCGGGAATGTCTTGGCAACTTTGAGCATCGGGTTCATGTAACCGAATGACGTGCCGAAAATCAGTTTGTGACCGCTGCTCGCCAATTCACGGGTAACACGTTCGGCTTCAGCACCTTCGGGGATGCTATCCAAGACCTTGATTTCGATTTTGTCGCCGAATTTTTCCTCCAATGCCTTGCGCCCGGTATCGTGCTGGAATGTCCAACCCGCATCCCCAATTGGGCTAACGTAAATGAAACCGACTTTGAGCTTGTCTTCAGCCTGTGCCGCGCCCAGCAGCAGCGAACTGGCAACCAGTACCGACCCCAGCAGGGTTTTCAGCCGTGGGTGGCGTTGAGTAGTGAACGGGTTTGTCATCATCAATCTCCTATACGTTAATGAACTTCACGATGGAAAGCCTGCCCCAATGACGCGGGGGCATTCAGGCGAATGGTCTTGGCATTGCGTGAAATCAGCACCAATACCGCAATCGTTGCCAAATAAGGCAACATGGATAAGAACTGCGAGGGAATATCCACCCCCAGCCCCTGAACGTGAAACTGAGCAATGGTCACGCCGCCAAACAGGAACGCGCCCAACAGCACCCGCCCCGGTCGCCAAGTGGCAAACACCACCAACGCCAGCGCAATCCAACCGCGCCCGGCGGTCATGCCTTCCGCCCACAACGGGGTATACGCCAGCGACAAGTATGCGCCGCCAATCCCTGCCATTGCCCCGCCAAATAATACCGCCTGATAACGGATACGGATCACGGAGTAACCGAGTGCGTGTGCCGAAGTCGGCGATTCACCAATGGCTCGCAATACCAAGCCACCCCGGCTGTGATACAAAAACCACACCAACAACGGAAACAGCAGCAACGCCAGATACACCAGCGGGTCATAACTGAACAGCAATTGACCCAACACCGGCAAGTCGCTCAGCAGCGGAATATGCAGGGATTTGATGCCTTCCAACGCCACACTGCTGTATGCCTGCCCCATATAGGCACTCAAACCAATGCCAAAAATGGTTAATGCCAAGCCGGTTGCCACCTGATTTGCCATCAAAGTCAGGGTAATGAACGCGAAAATCAGCGCCATCAACATACCCGCCCCAGCGCCAGCTAACACGCCTAGCCATAATTGCCCGGATTCGGCAGCCACCATGAAACCGCTGATTGCGCCGACAATCATCATGCCTTCCACGCCCAAATTCAGGACACCGGATTTTTCCACCACCAGCTCGCCCAATGCGGCAAAAATCAGCGGCACACCGGCGGTAATCGTCGCCACCAAAATGAGAATAACGGTATCAGCATTCATGCTTTGCTCCTCCAAGTGGGTGTTAGGCGAAAATGGATTAACACATCGGTTGCCAGCAAAAAGAACAGCAGCAAGCCCTGAAACACACCACTCACCGCTGCGGGCAGCGCCAATTGCATCTGTGCCGACTCACCGCCCAAGTACAGCAATGCCATTAACAGGCTGGCCAGCAAAATACCAATCGGATGCAAACGCCCTACAAACGCCACAATAATCGCAGCAAAGCCATAGCCCGGTGACAGCGGCATACTCAATTGCCCAATGGGGCCTGCGATTTCATTCATCCCCGCAATACCTGCCGCCGCCCCGCCCGTGAGCAAACCAATCCAGATGGTGCGTTTGGCATTGAACCCAGCATAATCCGCCGCTCTAGGCGCAAGCCCCGCCACCCGCATTTGAAACGCCACCACGCTCCAGCGCATGAACACAAACACCATCACCAGCGCAATCAGCGTTAGCCAAATCCCCGCATGGGTACGCGTGCCTTCCAGCATCACCGGCAACAACGCTGATTCGGTAAACTGCCGGGATTGCGGAAAACCAAAGCCATCTGGGTCACGCCACGGGCCATGCACCAACCAACTGAGCAGCAGTTGAGCGACATACACCAACATCAAACTCACCAGAATTTCGCTGGTATGGAAACGGGTACGCAGTAACGCTGGAATCGCCGCCCACAGCATTCCACCGAGTGCGCCCGCCATGAGCATGAGCGGTAATACCCAGATACTTTCACTTTCGTAAAACCACAAGGCTACGCCACCGGCGGCAATCGCGCCGATGGTCAACTGTCCTTCCGCGCCGATATTCCACACATTGGCGCGGAAACCGACCGACAAGCCCAAGGCAATCAATGCCAGCGGCGATGCCTTAATCAGCAATTCGCCCAAGCCGTACATATCATTGATAGGCTCGATGAAAAACGCATGAAACGCCTTGAGCGGGCTTTGCCCCAGCAAGGTGAAAATGACCATGCCGACTAACAACATCAGTGCAATCGCCAGTAACGGTGATAACCAGACCATGCGTTGGGACGGCTGCGGGCGGGGTTGTAATTTAAATAGCATGATCAGTATCCTCCGTTTGCTCAACCAAACTGCCACCGCCCATCAGGATGCCGATGTCTTCCAGCGTGGTGCTGCGGGCATTCATGGGCGGCGAGAGTTTGCCGTGATGAATGACGGCGATGCGGTCGCAAATTTCAAACAATTCATCCAGTTCTTCGGATACCACCAGAATGGCCACATGGTCCTTGCGCAAATTCACCAACGTTTGGCGGATAAAGCTGGCCGCACCCACGTCTACGCCCCATGTCGGTTGCGCAATAATCAGCACGTCCGGTTTGAGCAGCAATTCACGCCCAACGATGTACTTCTGCACATTGCCACCCGACAAGCTCTTGGCTTCGGCATGGTCGCCTGAGCATTTGACACTGAAGCGCTCAATGCAATGACGTGAAAAGTCCCGCATTCGTTTGTGACTGATAAAGCCGGTGTTCGACATGCCGTCTTCATGCCCGGTGAGCAAGGCATTGTAAGCCAGTGACATAGCGGGAACCGCACCGCGCCCCAGCCGTTCTTCCGGCACGAAACGCAGCCCCAGTTTACGGCGTTGCGCGGGGTTTAAGCGTCCGACGGATTGACCCTTGATGAGAATATCGTTGGCGTGTGGCGAGGGTTTTTCGCCGCTGAGGGCGTACAGCAGCTCCTGCTGACCATTGCCGGAAACGCCTGCAATACCGAAGATTTCCCCAGCTCGCAGGCTCAGGTTGATGTCGTGCAAATCGGTGCCAAACGGATCTTCTGAAACCCGCGACAATTGTTTGACCACCAAGCGTTCTGCACCGTCGGTGCGGGCGGGGGCGTGTTCGCACACTGGCAGTTCTCTGCCGACCATCATTTCAGCAAGGCTTTTGGCGGTTTCCCGACGCGGATCGGCTTCACCGCTGACGCGCCCCATGCGTAATACGGTGGCTTTGTGGCAGAGTTCGCGGATTTCTTCGAGCTTGTGGCTGATGTAGAGGATGCTGCACCCTTCATCCGACAGCCGTCGCAGGGTTTCAAACAGCTTGCGCACCGCTTGCGGGGTGAGCACGGAGGTGGGTTCGTCCATGATCAGCAATTGCGGGTTTTGCAATAGGCAGCGCACGATTTCTACCCGCTGGCGTTCACCGACGGACAGATCGTGTACCAAGCGGTGCGGGTTGAGGGGCAAGCCGTAACTCTCGGATACTTCTTCGATTTGTTGCGCCAGTGCTTTCATGTTTTGCTTGGCATCCATTGCCAGTGCAATGTTTTGGGTAACACTGAGGGTGTCAAACAGCGAAAAGTGCTGGAATACCATGCCAATGCCCAGCTTACGGGCTTGCGCAGGGCTGTGGATATTGACTGGCTCGCCGTTCCAGAGAATCTCGCCCTTATCGGGTTTGACCACGCCATACACGGCTTTCATCAGGGTGCTTTTGCCCGCGCCGTTTTCACCCAGTAGCGCATGAATTTCACCGGGCATCACGGTGAGGTTGATGGCTTCGTTGGCAATCACCGAGGGGTAATACTTGCTGATACCGCGCAATTCGAGGCGGGGTGCTGTCATAGCGGGTTCTCCTGTAGGTGTAATGCCAGCAATTGCGCGGCAACGGCAAGGGCAATGTGGGCGGGCTGCTTGCTGCGGATCTGCGGAATACCGATGGGGCAGGTAAGGCGTTCTAGTGTCGCGCTGCTATGCCCTTTATCCAGCAAGTGCTTGCGGAATTTGCCGAGCTTGGTTTGCGAACCGATCAACCCCAGAAAGCGGAAACGGTTGTGGCGCAAGGCGGCATCGCAAATTGCCAAATCCAGCGCGTGGTCGTGGGTCATCACCAGCAGGTAGGCGTTGTCTGGTAAGGCTTCGATCAAGCTGGCAGGGTTTGGGGCAATATAGGCTTTGACATTGGCGGGCAATTCGGTGGGAAATTGTGCTTCCCGATTATCGACCCAATATAAGCGGCAGGGTTGTGTTGCCAGCACAGCGGCGAGTGCTTGCCCGACATGCCCTGCGCCGAATAGCACAATTGGGAATTCGTTGGCGTTGGTGGCATCGGGGTGTTGCCATTGGCTAGGGTCGGTGCAGTATTCGTAGTGGATGTGGACGCGCCCGCCGCAGCATTGCCCCAGTGTTGGGCCGAGAGTGAATTCGCGGGTATGAGTCGCAGTAAATTCCCCATCCGCCAATAACGCCCGCGCTTCTTCAATCACCTGCTGTTCCAGCTTCCCACCGCCAATACTCCCCAAGGATTTCTGTGCGCCAATCAGCATGTACGCCCCGTTTTCACGCGGGGTTGAACCTTGCGTATCGGTAATGCGGGCAATGATGAAGGCGGTTGGAATCATGCGCTGCCCTGCATGGTGTCACGCACCGCTTGCACCGCATTCAGAATCGCTTCCGGTGTCGCGGGCGCTTGCAATGGCGGGCGACAACGGTAATCGCCGACGCTGGCAACCGCATCACGCAACGCAAAAAACACCGACATTGCCAGCATCAGCGGCGGTTCGCCCACCGCTTTGGAACGGTAAATGGTGTGTTCCACATTGGCGTTATTGTCCAGCAGCTTCACAGTAAACTGCGCTGGAATATCCCCCGCCACCGGAATCTTGTATGTGGACGGTGCATGAGTACGCAGTCGTCCGCTGTTATCCCACCACAATTGTTCGGTGGTCAGCCAGCCCATGCCCTGAATAAAACCACCTTCGATTTGCCCGGTATCCAGTGCCGGGTTCAGTGAACTACCCACATCGTGCAGAATATCGACGCGCACCACCCGATTTTCGCCCGTCAAGGTATCGATGATGACCTCAGACACGGCAGCACCATAGGCAAAATAATAGAACGGTCGTCCGGTCATGGTCTGCGGGTCGTAATGAATTTTTGGGGTACGGTAAAAGCCCGTGGCTGATAGCGAAATGCGATTGATCCATGCCTCGTGTGCTAGGTGCGCAAAACTCACGGTGTTTGCCGTGCCGAGATGGATTTGCCCGTCCTGAAACACAATGTCTGCTGCATCCACCCCGTAGTGGCTGGCGGCAAATTCGGTGAGGCGTTGTTTCAATTTACGTGCCGCATCTTGCGCTGCCATGCCGTTAAGATCCGAACCGGAGGAGGCCGCCGTTGCCGACGCATTCGGCACTTTGTCGGTGCGAGTAGCGGTGCAGCGGATTTGACTGAGCGGAATCTGCAATTCTTTCGCCACCACTTGCGCCACCTTGGTGTACAAGCCTTGCCCCATTTCCAGCCCGCCGTGATTGAGCTGTACCGAACCGTCGCTGTAAATGTGCAGCAATGCCCCCGCCTGATTGAAAAACGTGGCGGTAAAGGAAATGCCGAATTTGACGGGGGTGAGCGC
>JBEUIR010000083.1:0-8785 GCA_040415395.1 Candidatus Thiothrix namsaraevi | reverse complement strand
GCTAGCGACTAGCGTTGGTGGTAGGAATACCACGGCAGCAATTGAGAATATTTTGATAATTTTATTCTGCTCAATATTGATGAAGCCTTGTGTGGTTCCCATTAAGAAATTGATCTTATCGAACAAAAAAGTGGTGTGGGACATCAGGGTGTCAATGTCGCGAATTACCTCAGGGATGATCTCTTGACCTGCTTGGGTATCGCGCAATTGGCGTTGCAGAAATGAAATGGAGCGTTGGGTATCCATTAAACATAGGCGCACTTTACCGTTACTGTCTTCTAACGCTGCTAAGTCGTCGATGGCACTTTCTAAATCGGTGTCGGTTTCTTCCAGTACTTTGTGGCTGATAACTTCGAGTTCGTGGTGCAAATCTTCGATGGTATCGGCGAGGTTTTCCACTTTTTGTTCAAATATGGTGAGCAATAAGTGCCTTGGGTTGCGTACTTCCACTTGTCCGCGCCGCGCCCGCATCCTGAGCAGACGAAAATCAGCCAGTTCTTGCTCCCGTACCGTAATCAGGCGGTCAGGTTGTAAAATAAAGGCAACTGTGGTGGTGTCCATGCGCCCTTCACTCTGCATCACAAACAGCGAGTGCACGTGAATACCGCTGCTATCGGTGAAATAACGGGCAGACGATTCAATTTCCTCAACATCATCCGACTCCGGCAGCTCGGTGTGTAGCAGAACCTCTAAACGCTCGCGCTCTTCATCCGAGGTATCTTGCGCATCAATCCAGCCAGTGTTGGAAATGGCGTAATCCAAGAGTTTGTCGCCGAGCTTATGCTCGACCAATTTGCCATCCGCAAAGCCGAAAAATCGTAACATTTCTGGTCTCCGATAAGGTGGGGTATTTAGCGCACGTGACTGAGTTCACGGTGGCGCAAGATAACATTTTCCCCCAAGCTTTGGCGAAAATGCTGATAAAGGCGCTCAGCCAGATAGACTGAACGGTGTCGTCCGCCGGTACAGCCGATGGAAACGGTTAAATAAGCGCGTTGGCAATTGCTGTCGAGGCTGGGCAGCCAATTGCTGAGGAAATCACGAATGTCGGCGTACATGCGTTGTACGTCGTCGTGCCGTTCCAGCCATTCAATAATGCCCGCGTCACGTCCGGTGAGTGAGCGTAAATCGGGTTCCCAATAGGGGTTAGGCAAGCAACGCACATCAAATAGGAAGTCAGAATCCGTCGGCTGATTGTGTTTGAAACCGAAGGACTGGATCATCAGGGATAAATGCTGCTGTTCGGTTTGCGAAATGCGAGCCTTGAGCATTCGCCCTAATTCATACACACCGATGTGCGAAGTATCCAGCCGTAAATCCGCATCCGTGGCGAGGGGTTCTAATAATGAGGCTTCCAGCGCAATGGCTTTGTCGAGTTCTTGGGTTTCGCTGGTTAAGGGGTGGCGACGGCGTGTTTCATTATAGCGCTTGCGCAAGACCTCTTGTTCGGCATACAGGTAGACGACTTGAGTGCTGGGAATCCGTTGGCGTATTCGTTTGATAATGGCGGGGGTGTCCAGCAAACTGTCACGACCGCCGCGAATATCAATGCCTACCGCTAGGTACGGCTGTTTGGCGATTTGCGGCGTTCCCAGCAAGGCTTCTAGCAATTGCGAGGGCAGGTTGTCGATACAGTAATAGCCGTTGTCTTCAAGGGTGTGCAGCGCATAGCTTTTGCCCGCGCCGGACATGCCGCTGATAATGACTAAGTGCATGGTATTACGCTGCCATTGCACCCACAAACGGGTGTCTGGGTTGATCAAAAAGGTCGAGGAAACGATCCAGCACGGTTTGCGCGTCGTGATAACAGCAAATCTGCTCGATCAGGGATTTTTGCATCAGGGTGCTGGTCAGTTGGGTGATCAGTTCAGAATAATCAGGGGCTTGGTTGGCGGGTACGAGGATTGCCATGAATAATTGCACGGGTTTTTTATCCGGCGTATCCATTTTAACGCCATCTTCCAGCAACAACAAAGCCCCACAAGGTTGATGGATGGACACGCACGCATGGGGAATGGCGACGCCATTGCCGATAGCAGTACTACCCAGTTTCTCCCGATTGGTCAGGGCGTCGAAAATCGCCTCGGCTGCCAAGTTTGCTTGATCGGCGGCAAGCATGTTTGCCAATTGTTCAAAGGCGCGTTTCTTGCTGGAAACATCAGGCTTGCAGGCAATCCGGGTGGGAGAAAGCAGGGTAGTTATGTCCATGTGTTATCAGTCCGTTGTTTCAGCCGCAGCGATCAGTTGAGCCGCTTCCTGACGATGATGGTCTTTCACTTTTTCCTTGTGTTTGACAATTTGTCTGTCGAGCTTATCGGTCAGCGCATCAATCGCTGCATACATATCATCAGCGTAGGCATCTGCAAAGAAGTGATTGCCATTGACATGGAAGGTCGCTTCCGCCTTGTGACGTTGTTTTTCGACTTCTAGGATGAAATGTATTTTCATTACCTGGTCGAAGTGGCGCTTCAGGCGTTCAGCCTTTTCGCGCACATAATTATTCATGGAATCTGTCACTTCAAGGTGATGACCAGTGATTTCTAATTGCATAATGCAAGCTCCTTGTTCAGGTCATGGAAAAAACCACGCCCCATTATGGTGCGAGGCTTAGGTCGGAAGCAATGCTTTCCGGTCATGCGATGACGGAATCAACATGGCTTCACGGTACTTGGCGACGGTGCGCCGCGCTACATTAATGCCTTGCTGATTCAGCAAAGCAGTCAATTGATTGTCACTCAAAGGCGAACTCTGATTTTCCTCGTTGATTAGTTTTTTGAGCATGGCGCGAATCGCCGTGGAGGAACAGCTAGACCCGGTATCGGTGTCTACCTGGCTGGAAAAGAAGTATTTGAATTCAAAGATACCACGCGGGGTATGCAGGTATTTGTTGGTGGTGACGCGGGAAATGGTGGATTCGTGCATTTCTAGCTCTTCTGCAATGTCCCGGAGAATGAGTGGCTTCATCGCCTGTTCTCCATATTGCATGAAAGCGCTCTGGCGTTCAACTATTGCTTTGGCAACACCTAATAAGGTTGAGTTGCGGCTCTCCACACTGCGAATTAACCACTTAGCTTGTTGCAGGTTGGACTTGAAATAAGTGGCGTCCCGTTCACTTTTTACCTGCCCCAGCATGTCTGCATAGTACTGATTAACTTGCAGATTTGGTGTGACTTGTGCATTCAGTGAAACCACCCAGTCTCCTTTGATCTTACGGACATACGCATCCGGCACGATGTAATCAGCCGCCGATGACGAATAAGCACTCCCCGGACGCGGTTGTAAGCTACGCAACAATAAGAGGATTTCCTCTAGCTCACCCTGTTCTATTTTCAACCGCTTGCTAATTTCTTTATAGTCGCGTCGTTCCATCAAGTCTAGGTGTTTTTCAACTAAATGACGGGCTTTGAAGAGTAAACGGCTATCGGGTAGGTGTGCAAGTTGAATCAGCAGGCACTCGCGTAAGTTGCGTGCGCCCACCCCTAAGGGGTCAAGTTGTTGGATGAACGTGAGCACGACTTCCACATCGTCGATGTCGATGGGCAGTTCTGTGCTGAGCGATTCCAGAATATCTTCCAGCGGATCGCACAAATACCCCGCATCATCCAGCGAGCTAATAATCACGGTGGCAATTTGTTTGTCGATGCTGGTGAGGTTGCTCATGCGGATTTGCCACAGGAGATGTTCCTGCAAGCCACTATCGGCGGTATCACCTTGATTCTCTAAGAAACCGCTGTTATCGCCATTGCCGTCACTGTTGCTGCTGCGGGTGTCGTAGACATCTTCCCATTCGGCATCCATGTGCAATTCGTCGGGAATGTCTTGGTCAAACGGGGAGGCGTCATCCGGTGCGTCAACGGTTGCTTCGTTGTCGGGTTTGCTGTCGTTACTGTTGTCGGTAAGGTTAGCAAGTTCGGTAACAGGCTCAGGGCGTGAGTCGTCGGTATCCTCGGCTAATTGCAGCAAGGGGTTTTCTTCCAAGGCTTGCTGGATTTCGTTCTGCAACTCCAGTGATGACAGTTGCAACAAGCGGATGGCTTGCTGCAACTGCGGTGTCATGGAAAGCGTCTGACCAAGTTTGAGATCGAATCCCTGTCTGAGCATTGTTCTTGTTGTTCCTTGTGCCGATAAGCCATTAATCCTGAGGTTCTACGACTTTCATACTACCCTAATCGTCTGCTGGTGCAAAGATGCGATAGTCGGGGTGAATGCCGCCTGACTAAACCTGACTTACAGTTTGAAGTTTTCACCGAGGTAAACCCGCCGCGCTTGTTCGTCTTGCAAGATGGCATCGGGTGAACCTTCCACCAAAATTTTACCTTCACTGAGGATATAAGCCCGGTGGCAAATGCCCAGCGTTTCGCGCACATTGTGGTCGGTGATGAGCACTCCAATGTCACGGGTAACGAGGTGGCGGATGATTTTTTGAATGTCCAATACCGAAATCGGGTCAACCCCAGCAAACGGTTCATCCAGCAAAATGAAGGCAGGATCACTTGCCAGTGCCCGTGCAATTTCAGCGCGGCGACGTTCCCCACCAGAAAGGCTAATCCCTTGGCTGTCGCGTAAATGGGTGAGTTGAAATTCTTCCAGCAGGCTATCCACTTTGTTTTGGCGTTGATTGCGGTTGAGGTCTTTGCGCAACTCCAAGACTGCCATAATGTTTTGCGCCACGGTCAGTTTACGGAAAATACTGGCTTCTTGTGCCAGATAGCCAATGCCTTCGCGGGCGCGTTCGTGCATGGCTTGGGCGGTAATGTCTTTGTCGTTGAGCAAAACTTGCCCCGCATCCGCGCCAATCAAGCCGACGATCATGTAGAAGCAGGTGGTTTTGCCTGCGCCATTCGGTCCTAACAAACCGACCACCTCGGCGTTATTGACGTGCAAATCCACGCCTTTGAGGATTTGGCGTTTTTTGTAACTTTTTTGCAGGTTACGCGCGGCTAAGGTATTCATTCGGCGGCTTTATTGGTGGGGTAAAACACGGCGGAGACGCGCCCGGATTTGCCTTTGCCTCCGGCTTTGAGTTGACCTGTATCGGTTAAATACTCGATATGGTTGCTGGTGAAACGGTCTTGATCTTGCAGCAATTCCGCCTCACCGCTGAGAACCAAGCGCTTTTCTTTCACCCAATACTGCATTTCACGCGCTTTGCCGCTGGCAAGTTTGCCATTTTCCATTTTTTGCTTAAGGCTGACCGGTGTACCTCTCGCAATAATGCTGACGATTTCATTATTGGGCGCATTGATTTCAATGTGAGCAGCGCGGATTTCTAAACTGCCTTGAATAATGGAAACATTGCCATCGTAGCTGGCAGTACCGGCGAGTTTGTCAAAGACCGCTGAATCGGCTTCAATTTGTACCGGCGCTGCCACGTCCGCTTTGAGGGCGTAAGCGCTGGATGTCATGCCTGCTAACAGCAAGCACAGCAGCCATTTATTTAACTTGGTAGGTTGAGCGCACATTGGAATCAAATCTCAGTAAATTATCATCGAGTTTAGCGGTAAGCCCCGTGGATTGCATCGTACCATTGGGGGCGGTGATAAATACTTCAGCATCGGTGGTGATTTCCTGCGTGATTTGATCGTACAGTAAATAGTCTGTATGCAACTTGAACCCTTGGCTGGTATTCACTTGCGGCGCGATAATGCGGCTTTGGCGTTTGCCTTGCCAATGCGATAAGTGCCGTCCGGCAATTTCGTAACTGACAGTGCCATCGGCTGCCACTGCCATAATCGAAAAATCTGATAAGTAATAGTCAATCTGGTCTTTTTGCGTCGTCAGACGGCTGAAGTCGGTTTTGCCTAAATAATCTTCCAACTGCGTAATCAGCAGGATCAGCAGCAATACCGCGCTCAGCGTCAGCAGGCGTTTCATGTCAAATAGCTGGCGAGTTTGCTGTGTAATTTGCCGTGGGCGTGCAAGAGCATCTCGCATACTTCACGACCTGCACCGCGCCCGCCATGCGTTTGTGTGACCCAATGCGCGTGTTGCTTGACATAGTAATGGGCATCACCCACCGCGATAGCCAAGCCGACTTGCGCCATGACCGGCAAATCGACCACATCATCGCCAACATACGCAATGTTTTCCGGTTTCAGCCCGGTTTTTTCCAGCAAATCCGCGAAAGCGGGGCGTTTGTCGCGGTAGCCTTGCCAGATGCGGTTGCGCGGAATTTTCAGATTATCGGCACGGTGTAACACTAATTCGGACTGCCGTCCGGTAATCAGTGCCATTTCCAGCCCGCTTTCCAGCAACATGCGGATGCCGTGACCGTCTTTGGAATGGAAGGCTTTGTATTCTTGCCCGTCATCGCCGTAAAACAAACTGCCGTCGGTCAATACCCCGTCAATGTCGAAAATGACCAGTTGGGTGTTGCGAGCGCGTGCCAGCACGTCTGTGGATAAATTGTCAAAAGTGGCTATCATCAAGCAATTCCTGCGCGTAAAAGATCATGCATGTGGATGATACCGATAACCGCGTCATCCTGCACGACTGGTAGCACGGTGATGGCGTGTTCTTGCATCAAATTGAGTGCATCGACAGCGAGACTGTGCGCATCAATGCTGCGAAACGGCGTGGTCATCAGCGCGGAAATCGGTTGTTCGTGCAAACGTTGCCCTTTTTCAAACGAGCGCCGCAAATCGCCGTCGGTGAATAGGCCCAATAATTCGCCTGTATCCGTGGTGATGGCGGTCATGCCAAGTTTTTTGCGTGTCATTTCCAGAATCGCTTGTTGCAAACTGGCATCCGGTCGAACTTGGGGAATGTCGGCGCCGGTATGCATAATGTCACGCACATGCACCAGCAGGCGCTTGCCTAAACGTCCGCCGGGGTGGGAGCGGGCGAAATCATTCGCCGTAAAGCCGCGAGCTTCCAGCAAGGCTACCGCGAGCGCATCGCCCATAACCAAGGTGGCGGTGGTGCTGGAGGTGGGCGCAAGCCCCAGCGGGCAGGCTTCTTTGTCGACGCCGATATTGATGTGGAAATCGGCAGCTTCTGCCATTGGTGAATGCGGGTTGCCGGTCATGGCGATAATGCACACGTCAAGACGACGGATAACCGGCAGAATCGCGAGAATTTCAGCACTCGTACCGGAATTGGATAGCGCAATAATCACATCGCCGTTGACGATCATGCCGAGGTCGCCGTGGCTGGCTTCGCCGGGGTGCAGGAAAAACGCGGGAGTACCGGTGCTGGCAAGCGTGGCAGCAATTTTGTTGCCGATGTGACCGGATTTACCCATGCCGGTGACAATGACACGCCCCCGGCAAGCGAGGATGGCTTCGCAGGCGTGCAAAAAGTCATCGTCTAAGCGTGAGGGCAGGGCGGCGAGAGCGGCGATTTCGGTGTCGATGACGGCTTTTGCGAGGGTGAGTAGGTCTTTGGCGTGGTGTGGCATGGTGATTGTTAAGCCTCATTGTTGAAGATTCAGGGGGAGGCAGGCACAAAAAAACCCGCTATTGGCGGGTTAGATGTTCTCACTTGTGTTTGGTTCGTCACAAGTGGTGCCGGGAGCGAGACTCGAACTCGCACAATGTTACCATCGGCGGATTTTGAATCCGCTGCGTCTACCGATTCCGCCATCCCGGCTAGGATGTGAAGGCGGTGATTATACATAAGCTTTTCAATTTGTCGAAACATTTTTTTCAAAATGTTACACTCTGCCCCCATGAAATTAAGTGACTTCCATTACGACCCCCATGAAATTAAGTGACTTCCATTACGACCTCCCTCTAGCCCTGATCGCTTCCGAACCTTTGGCGGAACGGACAGCCAGTCGTCTATTGATTTTGAACGGCACCAGCGGTGAATGCCGTGACGGTCAGTTTACCGATGTGCTCGACTTGATCCAGCCCGAAGACTTGTTGGTATTTAACAATACCCGTGTGATTCCTGCCCGCTTGCATGGCGAAAAAACCACGGGTGGCAAGGTTGAAGTGCTGGTGGAACGGATTACCGGTGAACACACCGCGCTTGCCCATATTCGTGCCAGCAAAGCACCCAAGCCCGGTACGCGCTTGCGTTTAGAACAGGTGATTGATGCGCAAGTAACCGGGCGACAAGACGATTTGTTTGAGCTGCAATTTTTGCATACGGATTCGGCACTGAACTTGCTGGAGCAATACGGGCATATTCCCCTGCCACCTTACATCGAACGTGCCGATACGCCAGCCGATCGGGAGCGTTACCAAACGGTGTTTGCGCAACAACCGGGGGCGGTGGCTGCACCAACCGCTGGTTTGCATTTTGATCAGCCGTTACTGGAGGCGTTGCGGCAAAAAGGTGTGCAAACCGCTGCGGTTACGTTGCACGTGGGGGCGGGTACATTCCAGCCAGTGCGGGTACAGGATTTATCACAGCATGTCATGCACGCGGAATATGCTGATGTTTCCCAAGAAGTGTGTGATGCGGTGGCGGCTTGCCGTGAGCGCGGTGGGCGTGTGGTGGCAGTCGGCACAACGTCGGTGCGTAGCCTCGAAAGTGCTGCTCGCGATGGCACGTTAAAGCCGTTTCAGGGGGATACCCGCTTGTTCATTACGCCCGGTTATCAATTCCGCGTGGTGGATGTCATGATCACCAATTTCCACCTGCCTGAATCTACCCTGCTGATGTTAGTGTCGGCATTCGCTGGGTATGAAAATATTATGCAAGCCTACCAACATGCCGTTCGTCGGAAATATCGCTTCTTTAGTTACGGTGATGCAATGTTTATGACCTATAGGCAGAATAAATAGCTATTTCGTCTGTCAGGGTTGCATAATATTTTCATAAGTCGGAGG
The DNA here is from genome assembly GCA_040415395.1 of Candidatus Thiothrix namsaraevi. Classification (GTDB taxonomy): domain Bacteria; phylum Pseudomonadota; class Gammaproteobacteria; order Thiotrichales; family Thiotrichaceae; genus Thiothrix; species Thiothrix namsaraevi. The sequence continues at coordinate 5 of JBEUIR010000083.1, read as the reverse complement.
CCAAG
>JBEUIR010000082.1:4035-8843 GCA_040415395.1 Candidatus Thiothrix namsaraevi | reverse complement strand
ATCCTGTGCTGTCCCCATGCGCGGTCACGCTGTACTACCATTGGCGAATGACACCGCCCTGCTATTTGGAAGAAGACCCGCCTTTGAATGCGCTGTCGTGGAATTCCTCCCCTCGCCCCTTGCGGGAGAGGGGCTGGGGGTGAGGGGTATCCCCGCAACAGCCGGACGACATTTCAACGGTCACGGCTGTTTATCCTCTGCGGGTGATGTGCTGTTCACCACCGAAAACGCTTACGATGAAAAACGCGGCGTACTCGGTATCCGCGACCGCCAAACCTTCCAACACATCGGCGAATACGACAGTGGCGGACTCGACCCGCACGATGTACAACTCATGCCCGACGGCAAAACCTTAGTGGTAGCCAACGGCGGCATTGAACAGCACCCCGATTTCGGGCGGCGCAAACTCAACATTGACACCATGCAGCCCTCGCTGGTCTATCTTGATACGCAAACCGGCAAAAAAATTGACGAATACCGTCTGCCCGATCGTCATTTGAGTATTCGCCACTTAATCGCCGCTGCGGATGGCAGTGTCGGCGTGGCACTGCAATACGAAGGCGATTTATACCGCCAACAACCCGCGTCCTTAGTCGCTTGGCAGTCACACGGCGGTGAGTTGCAATTGCTCGACATTAGCGCCGCAGACGTAGCACTGTTCAACGGTTACATGGCGGATTTAGCCTATGACCCGCAGCAACAGATTCTGGCGGTATCTTCACCACGCGGCAATCACACCAGTTTTTGGAGTACCCGCGAACGCCGTTTTCTACACGCGCATTCCTTGCCCGAACCCAGTGGGATCGCGTTTTTGCCCCAACAGCAGCAATTTTTAGTCTCGGATGCGACCGGCGGCATTCACCGTTTTCCCTCAACCCTTCAACCCGCACCAGCCAGTCTGTTGCACCAGTTCCCCGACAAGCGCTGGGATAACCATCTGGTGATAGCATGATCACAGACAAGCCACTGCTCCTTATCAACTATCTGGAGCTTTCACATGAAAAAGACCCTATTAAGCATCTTGATTGGTGCAGCCTTAGCAAACCCTGCCTTTGCCACCACGACCCTCAGCGGTGTGGTGGAAGTCGAAGCCGGTTTTGTCAGCAATGCTGACGGCGATAGCAGCGACCTCAGCGTCCCCACTATCGAACTCGGCATTGACAACGCGTTCAATGACAAACTCGAAGGTCACCTCTTGTTCCTCTACGAACAAGGCGAAAATAACAACAATATTGCCCTAGATGAAGCCACCCTCACCTTCAAACCGCGTGAAAGGTTGAATATCACCGCCGGGCGTATGTATGTGCCTTTCGGCAAATTCGATAGCCATATGGTGTCTGATCCATTGACATTAGAACTGGCGGAAACACAGGAAGAAGCCCTGCAAGTGGGTGTCAGTGCTGGCAATGTATCCGGCTCTGCCTACGTGTTCAAAGATGACGCAGACGGCAGCAACAAAATGGATGATTACGGCGTAAATCTTGATTACAGCACTGACAACCTCAGTGCTGGCGTAAGCTATATTTCCAGTGTGAATGACAAAGCCGCTGCGGGACTCGGCATCCATGCCTCCGCGACTGTCGGCAATGCCACCGTGATTGCCGAACACATTCAAGTCGATGCCATCACGCTGGAAGATGACAGCAGCGTCGAACCCAGTGCCACCAATCTCGAAATCGGTTTCGATATGGGCAACGACCGTACCGTAGCACTCGCCTACCAGCAAACCGACGTGGCGGAAGCACTGAAACTGCCCGAAAAAGCGGCGGGCATTGCTTACCGGATGCCGATTTACCAAAAAGCCAGTTTCGCTGCTGAATACATGAACAACCAAGCCTACGATGACACCAAAGAAGATCTCGTGACCTTACAAGTGGCTTACGAGTTCTAAGCGCCGTATACGGCACATCCATCACCTGTGACAAGCCGATGGATGCCAACGTTGCCAACCCAATCCCCGTCAAGACACCTCAATAAAATGAGAATTGCTTGCATTATCATACCAAGTGTTGATAATGCGAATCTTTCTTATTCAAGCCCAAAAGGCAGAACTCATGTTCAAGAAAATTGCACTGTCATTACTGGTTGCCAGCATCGCCACCCCCGTGCTGGCTGATGGCGAAATCAACGTTTACTCTTCTCGCAAGGAACAACTGATCAAGCCGCTGTTTGACAAATTCACCGAATCCACTGGCATCAAGGTGAATCTCGTCACCGGCAAAGACGATGCGCTGCTGGAACGTCTCAAACTCGAAGGTGACAATACCCCAGCCGATTTGCTGATGACTGCCGATGCTGGTCGCCTGTACCGTGCCGTTGAAATGGGTCTGACTCAAGCAGTCGAATCGGAAACCCTGAAAAAAGACATCCCTGAAACCATGCGTGACAGCACCAACCAATGGTTTGGTTTGACCTCCCGCGCACGCCCGATTTTCTATGTCAAAGACAAAGTGAAGCCGGAAGAGCTTTCCACTTACGAAGCCCTAACGGACGAGAAGTGGAAAGGTCGCATCTGTGTACGTTCTTCTGACAATATTTACAATCAGTCGATGGTTGGCTCAATGATCGCCACCGTCGGTGCAGAAAAGACCCAAGCATGGGCAGATGGCATGGTAAAAAACTTCGCACGCCCACCGGAAGGCGGCGACCGTGACCAGATCAAGGCTGCTGCTGCCGGGCAGTGTGACATTGCCTTATCCAACACCTACTACTTCGGGCAAATGTTGGCAGGTGACGACGCAGAAGACAAAGCCGCCGCAGAAAAAGTTGCGATTTTCTGGCCTAACCAGCAAGACCGTGGTGTCCATGTCAATATCAGCGGTGCTGCTGTCACCAAAGTTGCCAAAAACAAGGATAATGCGGTAAAACTACTGGAATTCCTCGTCAGTGACGAATCGCAAAAATGGTACGCCGAAGCCAATCAGGAATACCCTGTGAAAGCGGGTATAGCGCCTAGCGAGATGCTCAAAGGCTGGGGCGAATTCAAAGCGGATAGCGTAAACTTGTCCGAACTTGGAAAAAACAACGCAGAGGCGGTCAAAATTTTGGATAAAGCTGGTTGGAAATAAAACCTCTGTTATGGCGTGCCGTGCTGTTGAGCATGGCACTTCTTACTGCTTTGCCGATCCTCGCGGTATTCGGCTATGTGTTCGTGCCTGCGCCCGACGTTTGGCAGCATTTGCGCGAAACAGTCCTCACCGATTATTTGCTGAATACGCTCTGGCTGGTATTGGGCGTGGGGTTTGGTGTATTGCTGCTAGGGCTTCCAGCGGCATGGCTAAACAGCATGTGCGAGTTTCCGGGGCGGCGGCTGTTTGAATGGGCATTGCTATTACCAATGGCAATGCCCGCTTACATTATTGCCTACACCTACACCGGGATGCTGGATTTTTCCGGCCCGGTACAAACCTTGTTGCGCGACCTCACGGGCTGGGGTTATGGCGATTATTACTTCCCGAATGTACGTTCCCTTGGTGGCGCAATCACCATGCTTTCACTCGTACTGTTCCCGTATGTGTATTTGTTGGCACGGGCGGCATTTCTGGAACAGTCAATTTGTGTGCTGGAAGTAAGCCGCACGCTGGGTTCAAACCAGTGGCAAAGTTTCTTTCGCGTGGCATTACCGTTGGCGCGTCCGGCGATTATTACCGGCTTGTCGTTGGCGTTGATGGAAACGTTGGCGGATTTTGGCACGGTGCAATATTTCGGCGTATCGACCTTTACCACAGGCATTTTCCGTACTTGGTTTGGCTTGGGCGATCACGCGGCAGCTTCGCAATTGGCGGCGTTGCTGATGGGGTTTGTGTTCATGCTGATCCTGTTGGAACGTTGGTCGCGGAGTCGGGCGCGGTATCACCATACCTCCAGCAAGTATTCACGCATTCCAAAATTCCGCTTGCGCGGCTGGACGGCGGTGGCTGCGGTGTTGGCGTGCGCCCTGCCCTTGCTGCTGGGGTTTGTGATTCCGGTGGGGCAATTGCTGCATTGGAGCATTAAGGTTGCCAGCAAGGGGTTGGACAGTGATTTCATCAATTTGGTGTGGCATAGCTTGATGCTGGCAAGTTTGGCGGCGGTATTCGCGCTATTGCTGGCATTGATTCTGGGTTATGGCAAACGGCTGAATAATGATCCGCTGGTCAGCATTGCGTCGCGGATTGCGGCAATGGGTTATGCAATTCCGGGGACGGTGATTGCGATTGGGGTGCTGATTCCGTTTGCGTGGGCGGATACGCAACTCAACCACCTGAGCAAGCAGTTTTTCGACAGCAACGTGGGCTTGTTGCTGAGTGGCACGCTGTTTACGCTGCTATTTGCCTACAACGTGCGCTTTTTAGCGGTGTCGCTGCAAACGGTGGAAGCGGGTTTGGGCAAGATTAAACCCACAGTGGATAATGCGGGGCGTTCGCTGGGCTTGAGTCCCTTGGGCGTGTTGCAGCGGCTGCATTTGCCGTTGATGAAAGGCTCGTTGCTTACCGCGATTTTGCTGGTGTTTGTGGATGTGTTGAAAGAATTACCTGCCACACTGATTTTGCGCCCGTTCAATTTCAATACGCTGGCAGTGCGGGCGTATGAATTGGCTTCGGATGAACGGTTGGCGGATGCGGGTTTGCCGTCGCTGATGATTGTGGCAGCGGGGATTATTCCGGTAATTTTATTGAGCCGTTCGATTAGCAAGTCGCGGGCTGGGGAACATTGATGAGCAAGTTAGTCCTACAAAACATTCACATCGAATACGGTAGCAATGCGGTGGTACACGATGTCAATCTGACGGTGGAAGATGGACAAATTGGTTGTTTACTGGGGCCGAG
>JBEUIR010000082.1:0-3935 GCA_040415395.1 Candidatus Thiothrix namsaraevi | reverse complement strand
CCTACAAAACATTCACATCGAATACGGTAGCAATGCGGTGGTACACGATGTCAATCTGACGGTGGAAGATGGACAAATTGGTTGTTTACTGGGGCCGAGTGGCTGCGGCAAAACGACGCTGCTGCGGGCGATTGCGGGTTTTGAGCCTGTTACTCGTGGCACGATTACGCTCAAAGATCAGGTAATCAGTGCGCCCGATGTACATTTGCCGCCGGAAAAACGCAATATCGGCATGGTGTTTCAGGATTACGCACTGTTTCCACACTTGAACATTGCCGACAATATTACCTTCGGGATTCGCAAACAGTCGGGCAAGGATAAAGTGCGGCGCGTGGCGGAATTGCTGGAGTTGGTGAACTTACCGGGGTATGAAAAGCGTTATCCGCACGAACTTTCTGGTGGACAACAGCAGCGCATTGCCTTAGCACGCGCTCTTGCGCCACAACCACGTTTATTGTTGATGGATGAACCGTTTGGTAGCCAAGACGTGGAATTGCGTGAAATGTTGGCGCGGGAAGTGCGCGATATTCTCAAGCGCGAAGGCATGACGGCGATTCTGGTAACGCACGACCAGCACGAAGCGTTTGCAATGGCAGATGAAATCGGCGTGTTGCAAAGCGGACGCTTGCAGCAATGGGATACAGGTTATAATTTGTACCATACCCCCGTGAATCAATTTGTGGCGGGATTTATTGGGCAGGGGGCGTTAATTACCGGCACAGTGTTGAATCATGACACTGTTTCCACCTTACTGGGTGCTGTCAAGGGTGAAGTGCCATTCGACTGTGTGCCTAATTGCCCGGTTGATGTCCTGATTCGCCCGGATGACCTGAAACTGGTTACGGATGCACCCCGTAAAGCTAAAGTGGTTTCACGGGTATTTCGGGGCGCAGAATACCTGTATGTGTTGGGTTTAGCCGATAACAGCCAAATTCTCGCACTGGCACCCAGTCATCAAGAATACGCCATTGGGGAAACGGTGTGTTTCGAGCTGGATATGCAACATCTCGTCATTCTGAAACGACGTTGATTTATTACGCATAATCCCGCGTATTATAACTTACTAAAAGCAGCCGCTATATCAGCAACACTTAAAGTACGCACCGGCGGAATCTCTGGAACTTGAGAAACGTGATAGTCATCTGGAATATGCAGGGTTAGTGTCCAGGTATTGGCATTAAACGAGGCTTTTTCTTTGGATAATTCGACTGCTTTAGGAAAGGTATATAAGGGTGAATAAAAGCAGATTTTATAAAAGCCTGATTGAAGTTTGATTTTTCTCAGATTGAAAGCGGTTTCCGATGGTTCCGCAACTTGCTTAAAAGAAATCTGCCCGGTTTCACTGGTATCAAACGCCAGCCAGTCCCCCGATCCCCAGCCTAACTTTCTGAACAGCCCGGCGCCAAAGGACAAACACAGATTATCTCTACCGCCCACGTGCTCCATATCCAGGATAATATCGAAACTTCCTGAAGCAGGTTTCTTACTCATTCATTGCCTCAACTGACATATTTAAACAGGGACGCTATATTGCGACTTATTCATGATTGCGCTTAGCTGAATTCAGCTTTTGATATTATTGGATGCATTTAATCCAAAAATCGTCGGAAACTATACGTATTAATGGACGTAGCCGGATCAGCGGGATGTGTTAGCAGGATAACAGGCATAACCACAAAATAAAAGTCTTCACAGAAAATTCATTTAACAATAATTTAACAACACGTTTGCCGCAGCCCCCGGAAATCCCTATGATGGATGCGATGAACCACTTAACTATTAATAACCATGCTGTACTTGTGTGAAAAACCTAGCCAAGCGCGGGATATTGCCCGCGTGTTGGGTGCAAGTGGGCGTGGTGATGGCTTTTTACAAGGTCAGGGGGTTGTCGTCACTTGGTGCTTTGGTCATTTATTGGAACAAGCAGAACCGGATGCTTATGGTGAGCAATACAAGCGCTGGAATTTTGCCTCCCTGCCCATTTTGCCGCAACAGTGGAAACTGGATGTAAAAAAATCCGGGGCAAAACAGTTCAAAGTCATCAAGACCCTGCTCACCAAAACCCAACACGTCGTCATTGCCACGGATGCGGATCGCGAAGGGGAAATGATTGCGCGTGAAGTGCTCGAAATGTGCCGTTATTACGGTCAAATTTCGCGCCTGTGGTTATCTGCCCTGGATGATGCCAGCATTCGCAAAGCCTTGGCGCAACTCAAACCCGGCGAGGCAACCGCATCCTTGTATCAGGCAGGTTTGGCACGCAGCCGTGCGGACTGGCTAGTGGGCATGAATTTGAGCCGTGCCTATACCTTAGCCGCGCAATACAACGGGCAACTAACCAGCAAAAGCGGTGCATTGAGTGTCGGGCGTGTGCAAACCCCCACGCTACGGCTGGTGGTGGATCGCGATGCCCAGATTAAACATTTCGTGCCACTCGATTACTGGGATGTGACTGCCGCGTGCCTGCCCGATGCTGCTGAACAAACCTTCAAAGCCAACTGGCTTCCGCAAAAAGGGCAGCAAGGCATTGACGAGGAAGGACGCTGCCTAGACAAGCAGTTAGCCGAACAGGTAGCAACCAGCTGTAAGGGGCAGGATGCCAAGGTGCTGCGCTGCGACACTGAACGCAAACGCCAGAATGCACCGTTGCCCTACGAGCTTTCCGGCTTACAGGTGGAAGCGTCACGACGCTGGGGCATGAGCGCCAAACAAGTGCTGGATGTGGCACAAGCCTTATACGAAACCCACAAACTCACCACCTACCCACGTACCGATTGCGGCTATTTACCCGTGTCCCAACACGCGGATGCCGCAGCAGTCTTCCAAGCATTGACCCAAACAGACCGCAATTTTTCCGAATTAGTCGCGCAAGCCAACCCTGAACGCAAAAGCAAAGCGTGGGATGACAGCAAAATTACCGCCCACCACGGCATCATTCCTACCGCCGCCAAAGGCAGCATTGAACGCCTGTCAGAAGCGGAATTCTTTATCTACGACTTGATTCGCAAACGTTATTTGGCGCAATTTTTCCCTGCTTACGAATACGACCAAAGCGTGATCGAACTGGAATGCTTAGGCTATAAATTCCGCGCATCGGGGCGGGTTGACCGTGTAGCTGGCTGGAAAATTGCCTATCAAGAACCCGGTGACACCAGCAACGTAACCGCTAATGCCGACACGCAAGCCTTACCCCAATTGAACGTGGGGGATACGGTGTTGATTCAAGACACCGAATGCCTCAAACGCCAAACCAAACCGCCCGCGCCTTACACCGAAGGCACACTTATTCAAGCCATGAAAGGCATTGCCAAACACGTTGAGAACCCCAAACTCAAAGCGATTCTCAAAGAAAACGCCGGAATTGGCACCGAAGCCACCCGTGCGGGGATTATCGAAACGCTGTTACAACGCAAATTGCTGGAACGCGAAGGCAAAAAGAAACACCTCCGCGCCACGCCCAAAGGCATTTCCCTGATCGGCATGTTACCCAATGCGGTGAAAGACCCCGCCCTGACTGCCGCCTGGGAACAAGCGCTCGAAGCCGTCGCCAGCGGCGAGATGTTGCTGGAACAATTCATGGAAAAGCAGCAAAACTGGCTGCACAAAGTGCTGGCACGTGCCAAAGCCAGCGTGGGTACATTACCGGAAACCTCACCGGAAACGCCATCGCCTCCAGCTACGCCTGCACAGGAAACCGTTACCGTTAGCGCAAGCCAAATCTGCCCTGCTTGTGGCAAGCACATGGTCAAACGTGAAGGTAAATACGGAATATTTTGGGGATGCAGTGGCTTCCCGCATTGCAAAACCATCGTCAATATTCGCAAAAAGCAGTGAGCAAAAGAACCTCACCCCAACCCCTCTCCTTGACAGGAGAGGGGCTAATAAACAATGCAACTCTTGCTCCCCCTCGCCTGTCAAGGAGAGGGGGCGGGGGG
>JBEUIR010000081.1:0-8844 GCA_040415395.1 Candidatus Thiothrix namsaraevi | reverse complement strand
TTGGCGTGGGAATTGTCGGAGGCGGGGGCGCAAGCGTTACGCGCTGGGGTGCAATTGCACGGTGAAAAGGGGCTGACCAAACCGGCAGAGGTGGAGATTTTACCGGACAATCAGACGCGGATTACGATTTCTGAGGGGAAATACCATCAGGTGAAGCGCATGTTGGCAGCGGTGGGGAATCGAGTGGAAAGTTTGCATCGGGAGCGGATTGGTGGGTTGGTGCTGGATGCTCAATTGCCAGCGGGCGAATGGCGGGTGCTCAGTGATCAGGAATTATCGCTGGTCGTTGCTATTACCGCGTAGGTATGCCAACCACCGTAGAGACGCAAGATTTTGCGTCTCTACAAGATCAGGCACTAACCCAAAAACCGCTGATAAGCCGAGTTCTCCGTCTCATCCCAATACTCATACCCCAGCTTCTCCAGAAACTCGCAAAACTCGCCGCGTTCCTGCTCAGGTACTTGCATTCCCACCAACACGCGCCCGAAATCCGAGCCGTGATTACGGTAATGGAACAAGCTAATATTCCACCCCGCACTCATGCTGGTGAGGAAATGCAGCAACGCGCCGGGGCGTTCGGGGAAGGTGAAGCGGTACAGCACTTCATGCGTTGCGCCATTGGAATGCCCTCCCACCATGTAGCGCAGGTGAATTTTTGCCACCTCGTTATCGGTCAAATCCGTCACCGAATAGCCTTTCGCCTGCAAATCGCCCAGCAAGGTGGCGCGTTCCTGCTTACCCGCAATCTTCACCCCCGCGAACACTTGCGCATCGCGTGCATCGGCATAGCGGTAGTTGAATTCGGTGATCGGGCGGTTGCTGATGTCGTGGCAAAATTCGCGGAAACTGCCCGGTCGTTCAGGAATCGTTACCGCCAGCAACATTTCACGCCCTTCACCCAACTCGGCACGTTCGGCAACGTGGCGCAAGCGATCGAAGTTGATATTCGCGCCGCTGGCAGTCGCAATGAGGTGTTTGCCTTGAATGTTTTCGCGTGCCACGTATTTCTTAATGCCCGCAACAGCTAACGCGCCTGCTGGTTCGAGCAAGGTGCGGGTGTCTTCAAACACGTCTTTGATGGCGGCACAGGTTTCGTCAGTGCTGACTAAAATCACTTCATCAACAATGTGTTTGGCTATCTCGAAGGTGTTTTCGCCGATCAGTTTGACCGCCGCACCATCCGCAAAGGTGCCGACTTGCGCCAGTTGCACCCGTGCGCCCGCCGCTAACGAGGCGTGCAGGGTGGGGGCTTCCTCGTGTTCCACGCCGATGATTTTGATGTTGGGGTAGAGGTATTTGAGGTAACTGCCCACGCCTGCAATCAAGCCGCCGCCGCCAACGCATACGAATACCGCTTCAATCGGGTCGGAATGTTGGCGCAAGATTTCCATGCCAATCGTGCCTTGCCCTGCGATCACATCGAGATCGTCGAACGGATGCACGAAGGTCATTTGGTGTTCGCATTCCAGTTCGCGGGCGTGGGCGTAGGCTTCGTCGTAGGAATTGCCGAACAATATCGCATTGCCGCCAAAGGCTTTCACCGCGTTCACCTTGATTTCCGGGGTGGTGACGGGCATGACGATGGTGGTTTTAATGCCGAGTTTTGCACCGGAAAGCGCCACGCCTTGTGCGTGATTGCCAGCCGAAGCCGCAACGACCCCGTGGGCGCGTTCTTCTGGCGAGAGCAAAAACATTTTGTTGAAGGCGCCGCGCAGCTTAAACGAAAACACTGGCTGCAAGTCTTCGCGCTTGAGGTAAATTTCATTGCCCAGCCGAGTGCTCAAGCTACGCGCCCGTTCCAGCGGGGTTTCGATAGCCACGTCATAGACGCGGGCGGTGAGAATGCGTTTGATCAGCGATTTGTTCATAATTCCAACTTTTGCGGCTCTGCCTTTACGTGTGGGCTAGTATATTGCAAACTTCGGTTTGCGAAAGATTTTTACAACATCACAGGAAAGTTTATGAACCAAGATGCTATGAAAAAAGCGGCAGCAGAAGCCGCGCTGGTATACGTCCAACCGGGGATGATCGTGGGAATTGGCACGGGTTCGACCGCCAACCATTTCATCGACCTACTGGCGGGAATCAAGCACAAAGTTGAAGCGACCGTTGCCAGCTCCATCGCCAGTGCGAACCGTTTGGAAGCACACGGTTTCCGCGTGTTGGATTTGAACGAAGCTGGGCAATTGTCGTTGTATGTGGATGGCGCGGATGAGTCCAACGAACATTTGCATTTGGTGAAAGGCGGCGGCGGGGCATTGACCCGCGAAAAGATCGTGGCGGGCGCAAGCGATAAGTTTGTGTGCATTGCTGACGATTCCAAGCTGGTAACAACACTGGGTAAGTTCCCGTTGCCGCTGGAAGTGATTCCGATGGCGCAGGCGTTGGTGGCGCGGGAAATGGTGAAGTTGGGGGGGAATCCCGTGTTGCGTGCCGGTTTTACGACTGACAATGGCAATATTATTATCGACGTTCATGGCTTGGAAATCACCAATCCGGTCGAGATGGAAAACCGTTTGAATCAGATTCCGGGGGTTGTGACCAATGGTTTGTTTGCGATTCGCCCGGCGGATGTGCTGATTCTGGCGGGTGCGAACGGAGTGCGCACCTTAGTCTAACGGCAAGCCGCCAACATCACCTGATTCCATTGCGCGGAATACGCCAAAGCCACCGTCAAATAACGGCGGTGGTTTTCGCCATACAGCGCATCCGTTACCCCTTCCAAACATTCGGTTGGACACTTGTCGCGTACTTGTGCGAATACCTCCGCCGTAATGCCGGGAACGGTAGCGCTGCGCCCCGCATTGCACAGAAAATAGCGCTTACCTTGCTGAATACTCGTGGTTGCGTCGGCGCTGGCGTTACGTGCTTGCAACAGCGGTAATTGCTGGGCGTAGTGTTGTTCTTTTGCGCTGCTGATTTCGGCTGCTGAAGGAATATGTACGCCTTTTTCCTGAGAGGGAGCAGGGGCGATGGGGGCGTGGCAGCCACTTAAGCTGCCCACCCATAATAGAGCCAAGAGTTTGAATTTCATGAGGGTATTCCTTTGCGTAAGCGTAACAGGGCATACAGCCCCAACAGTAACAGCCCTGCATAAGGCATTGAGCCACCGCCACCGCTGCCACCGCTGAGCGTGTTCGCGACAATGTTATTGGTGGTGCTACTGTCATTGCTGGTACGCGCTTGTGCAGGGTTCGTTGCCGATAAGGCAAAGAAAATATTGTTACTGCATTTGACACGTAGGTAGGTGTTATTGCCCGCATTCGCGGGTAACGTTACCGTCGCATTGCCGTCATTCGGGGTGTTGCTGAGGAGTGTGGTGAAGGTGTTGCCATTGTCAGCGCTCAGCGCAATATCGACCGCGCCACAATTAATCGGTGCTTGATTTGTACCGGCGACATTCCATGCGACGTTTTGCAGGCTGCCTCTGGTCAGATTAGTCCCGCTCGGTTCGGTGATTGCAAACGCGCTGCCGGTGTTTTGCACGTTGATGCGCATGTCGTCATAAGCGATGCCACCCCGTGCATCCCTTGCCAGCAGGCGGAAATTGAGGGTGCGTGCCGTAACTGGCAACACCTCGCCCGCTGATTGCACACGCCCCACCAAGTCGGACATTTGCGGGATGGTGCGCACCGGAGAGCCAGTGGGCAAGCGGGCGCGAATCAGGGCATTGTTCCCTAGATCGACATTCACGAACGCTGCCGTTCCGGTATCCAATTGTTCCCATGAGTAACTCAAAGTGTTGCCATCCGCATCTGACCCTGAACCGCTGAGCGTGAAAGGTGTGGCGGCAGGAATGGTGTAATCGCTGCCTGCATTCACCGCAGGGAGACGGTTATTCAGGTTGGTTTTGAGCGCACAACTTGCCCCCGCACCATTATGCAGGTAGTCCTGAATCTGTTGGATTGAGGCGGAATGCATCATGCCGTCACTGTCGACTTGCAGATTGTCATTACTGCATAAACCGGTGTAAGCCATAATCGTGCTGCCGCTGCCCGGTTCGTAAGCCGTTGCATTTTCGCGGTTGCTGCCCGCACAGGCACCGCGTATGCCGTTGAAAGTGTGTGATGCGCCCAACTGATGCCCGATTTCATGCGCCACATAATCCACGATAAAAGAATCACCTTTGGGTTCGGCTAAACCGGTTGCCCCTTCGGCTTTGTACTGCTCACAAGCCACCGCTACGCTCGCCAAGCCGCCGCCATTGGTGGCAAGTACATGCCCGATGTCATAATTATTAACGCCGATGACTTGATTCAGTGCAGTGGTATTTTCTGAAAGCATTAGCGCAGGGTTGTTGTTACTGTACGGGTCGGTACGCGCATTGGTGTACACCAAATTAGTGCCACTGACCAAGGTCAAGCGTGTCGATAAATCGCGTTCGTAAATTTGATTAATGCGATTGACGGTGGTGACAATTGAGCTAAACGCGGCATTTTGTCCGCCATGAAAGCTGGTGTATTCCGCCGTGGCTGCCATTGCAATGCGATAGGTGTGCAAGGTTTCCCCCGCGCGTGCAGAGACATTACGTGCAGCGGCATTGGCATTGATGGCGCTGGAAAAACTTGGTGTGCTGGGCTGTTGATGCGTGGTGCATGACCAGTCGCCGCGCCGGAACGCTTCCAGATTGGCACTTTTACGAAAACTCAGGTATTGCCGGTCTGTGCCGTTTGCTTGCGGGTCAATGAACAGGGTGTCGCCATTCGCCATATCGAGCATGGCGTGTAAGCCTGTTGGTGTGAAATCCAGCACACCACTAATCACTTTGCCGTCAGTGCCGAAAACTTTCCAAGTGCCAATAGCCGGGTGAGCGGCAGCAACGTCGGGGGCGAGTATTTCGGTTGGGGTGACGGTTACGCTGGCAAAACCGCCATCTGGCAAGGGCAGGCTAATGCTGGGTAAAGCAGCGCGTGCTTGGGTATTATCGCTGCTGATACCATTGGTTTGCGCTAGTTGCGCTAACAGTTGGGTTTCATCCAGATGCAGTAAGCGGTAATGTTGTAAGCCAGACTCAGTGGCTTTGCTTGCGCCACGCGCTTGAATGTCTTGCCATAGCGGGGATGCCGCACCCACGTTAGTTGCCACTAGCAGTGACAATATTGCCAATAAATTTTTCATTGATTAACGTACCGATTATTTATATGCCCGTAATTTAAGCACAATCATAAACCATTCGATTCAGTTTAGCGACGTAACAACACATAAATTGCGCCGGTTCCGCCGTCAACCGGACGGGCGGAATGAAATGCCAGAATGCGTTCGTGTTGGCGTAGCCAGTTATTGATTTTGGTTTTGATAACGGGGCCTTTATGAGCTGAACGGTTGCCTTTGCCGTGAATAATCCGCACGCATTCGCCATGACCAGGGTGTGCATCGTGCAGAAATTTCAGCAATTGCAATTTCGCATCGCGGGCGCTAAGGCCGTGTAAATCGAGTTCGCTGGCAATGCGGTAATGCCCGGAACGCAATTTGCGCACAATGCGGTTTTGCAGCCCCGGTAGGTAATAACTAAGCATATCACCGGGTTGAATTTCAATCGGATCGTAAGCATCCGAGAGCATATCGCGCAGCACTTGGCGCTCGTCTTCCAAGGTCTTCATGGGTATGGCGGGCGGTTTTGCGCTATGATGTAGGGCATGATGTTTGACCCGTAACGGCTTCACATCGTGCATGGATTCTCGAAACAAGGAAAACTCTTCAGTACTCATGAATATACTGCTCAGTAACGATGATGGCGTTAACGCGCCCGGTATTAACCGTTTGCGTGAGGCACTAATAACGGTTGGTGATGTTATCACAGTTGCGCCCGATCAGGATTGCAGCGGGGCGAGTAATTCGCTGACCTTGCGTAATCCCTTACGCTTGACGCAACACGCGGAATACGTTTACAGCGTGAATGGCACACCGACCGATTGCGTCCACCTTGGTTTGGGATTGTACGCGCATGACCCCGATATGGTGATTTCCGGTATCAATGCCGGGGCTAATATGGGGGATGATGTGTTGTATTCCGGCACGGTGGCGGCGGCGATGGAGGGGCGCTTTCTGGGGTATCCGGCGTTGGCGGTGTCGTTGGCAGCCGTGGGGCGTGGGGCAGTGTCGCATTTCGATACGGCGGCAAAAGTGGTGTTGCAGTTGTTGCCGCAGGTAAAGGCTTACCCGGATAGCAGCCAGATGATCCTCAATATCAATGTGCCGGATGTACCGTGGGAACAACTACGCGGTTTCTGTGTGACGCGCTTGGGCAATCGTCACCGTTCTGAGCCGGTGATTCGGGCGCACGATCCACGCGGACGCGAGATTTTCTGGATAGGTCCAGCGGGGGATGCGGCTGATGCGGGTGAAGGTACGGATTTTTACGCGGTGCAAGCCGGTTACGTGTCGATTACCCCGCTTCATGCGGATTTGACACGCCACAGTGCCTTGGCAGCCACTACCCGCTGGTTGGAGGCTTGCCATGTTGCCGCGTAAATTGGATGTGCAAGGGATCGGCATGACCTCGCAGCGTACCCGTAACCGTTTGGTGGAGCGGTTGCGTGAAAAAGGCATTCGCAATGAGGCGGTGTTACAGGTGATCAGCAAAACCCCGCGCCATTTATTGGTGGATGAGGCGCTCGCCAGCCGTGCGTATGAAGATACGGCGTTACCTATCGGGCATGGGCAAACCATTTCGCAGCCTTATATCGTGGCACGAATGACCGAGCTGCTGTTGGCAGGTGAAAATCCACCCCGCAACGTGTTGGAAGTTGGCACAGGTTCGGGTTATCAGGCGGCGGTACTTGCGCCACTGGTTGACAAGGTGTTCACGGTGGAACGTATCGAACCGCTGTACCGTGCTACCCGTGAAATTTTGCAAGCGTTGGATTATCGCAACATCCGCACTTACCTGAGTGATGGCAGTTGGGGCTTGGCAAGCGAGGCACCTTTTGATGCTATTATTGCCACCGCAGCGCCTGAGGAAGTTCCCCCGGCTTTACTGGAGCAGCTTGCTATCGGCGCTAAGCTCATCATACCCGTGGGCAAGCAGGGTGCTCTGCAATGGCTACAGGTCATTACACGCACGGACGAGGTTACTTATACAACCGTAGACCATGAGGCTGTACAGTTTGTGCCCATGATCAAGTAAAATCCGGCGTTAAATACGAACGTTATTTGAATAGTGAGACGTTTCTTCCTAAATTTGGTATATATTCCAAAGTTATTCAAGAATTATGTGAGTGTCTTCACATTCCTGAACCCCAATAACATTAAGGTGTAAGAATCATGGATAGAAAAATCAAAGTGGTAGCCGCCACTTCTCTGCTGGCATTAACGGCAGCAGCTTGCGCTCCTAACCCGTATTATACCGGTACGGGATACAACAACTACGGGACTACTACTACCACCACCAATCGCGGTGCGGTAAACCGTAACGCAGTATCGCATACGCATTGTGGGCGCACACATTCCCACGTGCTTCCCGCAGAGGGGCTGGCACATCATCATGGTGATGGCTGTGTAGCGGGTAGCGGTGGTGCCGCGCCTGTGCCGACAACCGCGCCGAACTATAACTACGGTTATACGACTCCTCCGGTAGCAACGCCTGCGCCCCAGCAACCTGCAATCAACTATGGCTATACTGCTCCAGCCGCCACACCTTACTACGATTACAGTGCGAATAGCGGTGGTGGTAGCAGTAGCTATTACGATTACGCTGCGCCCAAAACGCCGACAGCACCTACCAATACTTACCGTACTCCACCAGCCAAGACACCAACCACTACCACCAGTAACAGCGGTGAATACGTGGTGCAAAAAGGTGATACCGTCTTCCAAGTCATGCGCAATACCGGGGTATATTGGAAAGACATTATCCGTTTGAATAATTTACAAGCCCCTGATTACCCTATTAATCCGGGACAGCGCTTGCGGCTCAAATAAGCCAACTCATTAAAGCAAAAGCCCGCCGTAGTTGCGGGCTTTTTACTGTTTGTGAAGCAAGAAAAAACGTGAATGCGGGGTGGTTTGTTTCCTAGCAGAAATCGGTTAAGCAATCACTTTTATCTTTAGCGATACTGGTTTTTGCCTTATCCGCACTCAAGTAATTTTGCAGCATGGCGGAAGTGATCGCCCCCATGTGCGTGTCAACGATTTCACCTTCTGGGTTAACGATGAATGTGGTAGGCACGCCGTAGACTAAACCTAGTGCAAACATGGTGCTGTCTTGGGTGGGAATGACGGGGTAGGCAATCTTTTTCTGATTCACGAACTGCTTGAGTTCATCGGTTGGGGTTTCACCTGCTTCCATGCCCAAAACGACTGCTTTGTCTTTGAAGCGTTTCGCCACGCTATTCAGGGCAGGGATTTCGGCAACACATGGACCACAAAAGGTTGCCCAATAATTCACAATGACCCACTTACCTTTGTATTCGGAGAATTGGTGAGCTTTGCCATCAATGTCTTTAAAACTGAAATTCTGTACTTTTGGTGTTTCGGTCGCGACTGCCATGGCAGATACTAAAAAAAGTGTAACTAGGGCAATAGCCCGCTTAATCAATTTCATGTTGAACCCTCAACTTCTTCAATACTTAACACACTCAACGATAAGCCACTATCCGACTATCACTTTTGTTCTGTGGTCTTAGGGTTAACCCCTATAGTAGTCTGCCATCACGGAAATTTCCGGTTAAATTTCTCTATTGGCTGCTTTAACTAGGTTAATGGATGTATCTTTTAAAATGCAGGTTAAGCTGTTTCTAATTTATCGCAAGCACATAAGGCTATTCTGATACGTTTTTTGATGCAAGTTGTATTTGTACGACAAAATGCGGACTATCATGTTGATAAATGTCAACATGACAGTGG
>JBEUIR010000080.1:0-8965 GCA_040415395.1 Candidatus Thiothrix namsaraevi | reverse complement strand
ACTAGCCTTTCAATTTGGTGCCGGGAAGAGGACTCGAACCTCCACGGGGTTGCCCCCACTAATACCTGAAACTAGCGCGTCTACCAATTCCGCCATCTCGGCAATTCACAAAGCGTAATACCTTGCGAGACGCGAAATATATAGCGCTCACCGCATCTTGTCAAACACCAAACCGCGTTTTTATTACATTTTTTTGGTACACTGCACCCATACGAAAAGACAAACCACACAAGGACACAATTTGAAGTTCAACGATCCCCATAGTCAGCGCGAAGCCGAAAAGTACGAAAACCCCATCCCCAGCCGCGAGGTCATCTTGCAACTGCTGGCGGAACAAGGGCAGCCGCTGGACTTTGCCACCCTCACCGAAGCGTTGCACCTGCACGACGAACGTGATGTCGATGCCCTGAAAAAACGCCTGCGGGCGATGGAACGTGACGGGCAATTACTCTATAACCGCCGCCGCCAATACGTCCCCATTGAACGCACCGACCTGATTGCTGGGCGCGTCATCGGGCATCCCGACGGCTTCGGCTTTCTGAAACCGGATGACGGCACACCCGACCTCTTCCTGCACGCCAAGCAAATGCAACTCCTGATGCACGGCGACCGCGCCCTGTGCAGCGTGCGCGGTCTTGACCCCAAAGGTCGCCGTGAAGGTGCTGTGGTCGAAGTACTGGAACGTGGCACCACCCAAGTCGTCGGGCGCTATTTCATGGAAGGCAATATCGGCTTTGTCACCCCTGACAATTCACGCATCAGCCAAGACATCATGATTCCGCCGGATGCCGCAGGCAACGCCAAACCCGGTCAAATCGTCGTCGCTGCGATTGTCGAACAACCGTCTAAACGCGCCCAGCCCACCGGCAAAATTGTCGAAGTACTCGGCGACCACATGGCTCCCGGCATGGAAATCGACGTCGCCATCCGCAGCCACCAACTGCCGCATGGCTGGTCAAGCGACATCACCGAAGAGGCCGACAAATTTGGCTACGAAGTACCCGAAGCTGATAAAGCCGACTCGCGCCGCGAAGACCTGCGTGATACGCCTTTCGTCACCATCGACGGCGAAGACGCCAAAGACTTCGACGACGCGGTTTACTGCGAACGTGACGGCAACGGCTGGCGCTTACTGGTAGCGATTGCAGACGTATCGCATTACGTACAAGCCGATTCCGCGATTGGGCGCGAAGCCGCAGAACGTGGTACATCGGTGTATTTCCCCGGCAAAGTGATCCCGATGTTGCCCGAAATATTGTCTAACGGCTTGTGCTCTCTTAACCCGCACGTTGACCGGCTCTGCATGATTTGCGACATCCAAATCGGCGCACGTGGCAAGCTAATCAGCTACCAATTCGTGGAAGGCATTATGCATTCCGCTGCCCGTCTCACCTACACCGAGATGGCAAAAATCGTGGTCGACCGCGACATGGATGCACGTCGCAACCATTCGCCAGAACTCTGCGAACACCTCGACGACCTGTATTCCCTGTACAAAGTCCTGCGCAAAGCGCGTGACCGTCGGGGTGCTATCGACTTTGAAACCGCCGAAACCCGCATCGTGTTTGATGCTGAGCGCAAGATCGAAGCGATTGTCCCGACCGAACGCAACGACGCTCACAAACTGATCGAAGAGTGCATGATTCTCGCCAATGTGTGCGCAGCAACCTACCTCAGCAAGTACAAAATTCCCGCATTACACCGCGCCCACAAAGGCCCGACACCAGAAAAACTCGCGGATTTACGCCAATTCCTCGCCAGTCTCGCCTTAAGTTTGGGTGGCGGCGACGAACCCACGCCGAACGATTACACCACGCTATTGAATAGCCTCGGTGATCGCCCTGACCGGCACATGATCCAGACCGTATTGCTACGCTCCATGTCGCAAGCGGTCTACAGCCCCGACTCCAACGGGCATTTCGGCTTGGCGCAACCGTATTACGCGCATTTCACCTCACCGATCCGGCGTTACCCCGACTTGCTGGTACACCGTGCGATTCGCCACTTAGTGCGCGGCGGCAAGGTCAAAGACTACCACTATTCGCACAAAGACATGGTAGCCCTCGGCGAGCACTGCTCCATGACCGAACGCCGTGCCGACGATGCCACCCGCGATGTCACCGCTTGGCTGAAATGCGAATACATGCAGGAACACATTGGCGAAACCTTTAGCGGAGTCATTACCAGCGTCATGGGCTTTGGCTTATTCGTCGAACTCAAAGACATCTACGTGGAAGGCTTAATTCACATCACCGCCTTAACCAGCGATTACTACCACTTTGACGCCGCGCATCACCAATTGACCGGCGAAAATTCCGGGCGCATTTACCGCCTTGGCGATACCATCAACGTCACCGTGGCACGGGTCGATTTGGACGAACGCAAAATCGACTTCGTACTCGCCAAAGCCGACGGTGAAACTGCGGCAACACGCGCCAAAAAGCCCGGCAGCAAAAGCCGCAAACCCACCGGCAAAGGCAAAACGGAACGCGCGTCAAAGTCTGACCCGACCGCCAGCCAGAAACCAGCCAGCCCTAAAAAACCGGCAAGCAAAAAACCCCGTAAGAAGAAACCGATCGCCTAATGTCAAAATCCATTATTTGCGGCGTACATGCCGTTGAAAGCGCCTTGCGCAACGATACCGAAAACCTCGGACAAATCTGGCTGGACAAACGTAGCCGCAACGACCGCCTGAAAAAACTGGAAAAGATGGCGGAAGAAAGCGGAATGCGCGTCCTGCTGACCGAAGCTGACAAGCTCGACAAGCTGGCAGGCAATAACCGCCACCAAGGCATTGTTGCCGAGTATTACAAGCTCAAAGCGTGGACAGAAAATGACTTCTACGACATGCTCGACGGCATGAGCGAACCGCCGTTTCTGCTGGTATTGGATGGTGTCACAGACCCGCACAATCTGGGCGCGTGTTTGCGTACCGCCGAAGGGGCGGGCGTTCACGCAGTCATTGCCCCGAAGGATAATGCTGCCAGCATTACCCCAACTGTGCGCAAAGTCGCCTCCGGTGCGGCAGAGATCATTCCGTTTATCCCCGTCACCAACCTTGCTCGCACGCTGGAAACACTGAAAAGTCGCGGTATTTGGCTGACGGGAACAAGCGACAAAGCCAAGCAAACCTTGTATCAAGCCGATCTGAAAGGACCAATGGCACTGGTCATGGGCGCGGAAGGTGCGGGTATTCGCCGCTTGACCGAAGAAGCGTGCGACTACTTGATTTCGATCCCGATGGCGGGACAGGTATCGAGTTTGAACGTGTCGGTGGCGACGGGTGTGTGCCTATACGAAGCTTTGCGGCAGCGGAAAATGTCGTAACTCATGGTTCAGAATAATAATCGTATTTCTTCAGCATTTCGCTGGTAAACCGCCATGCCTCGTTGTACGACAAGCCGCTATTATCAGGAATAATGACCTTCACATACAACTCCGTGCCATGCTGGGCTTTCAGCGCACTTAACTCGCTGTCCAAAGCGGAACGGTTGACGCCACGCGCCGCCGCTTCCCCCGGCTTGCGGATGCTGTAACCGTTTTTGCTATAAACCACTTCCACCACTTGTTTGCCTTTGGCAGAACGCGCGGGTTTGAGCAGTTTTTGGTATTTCTGATCGAGTTCGGTGAATTCACCTTGCAGGCTCAGCAACTGTTTTTCACTGTCATCCACTTTGGTCTGCAAACCAACCACTTGTGAGCTTTTCTCGTCTAAATTGGTTTGCAATTCAATGATCGCTTTGTCGCGTAAGCCCAGCGTATCCGCCTGTTCACGGCTGAGGGTTTGCAAACGTGCCAGCTCCGCATCTTTCTCGGTACTGGCACTGCGGGCAGCTTCGGTTTCTGCCCGACTGCGCAATAATTCCATTTCCAAACTGGAGGAACGCTGTTGCAAATACTCAAGCTGCTCCTCTAGGGTAGCGTTAGCCTGAAGTTGGAATTCGGCTTGTTGGGTAGCTTTTTGTGCTTCAAACGCCGCACGTTGCGCTTCTTGGGCGGCACGCTGCGCTTCGAGTGCAGATTTTTGGGCGTCGACTTGCGCCGCCTGTTCAGCCAAGACGCTATTGCGCAAATTGTCCAGCAAGCGCGTATTGGTCAACACCACCGCTACCGTGACAATCAGGAAAATCATGGTAATGACCATCATAATATCGGTGAAGGATGGCCAGAAACTTTCCTCGTATTCATCCCGCGAACTGATCAGCGAGGCGAAGGAAAAATGCCCGTCATTCATGCCCTACCCCTTCGGTTTATCGTCAAGGCGGAAACCTTCCCGAACTGAATCGCGGATTACCCGGATATTGTCCCCACTCTGACTCACTGCCACCTGCAAATCATCGGCAGCCAATTGCAGGCGTTCGCCCGCGT
This sequence comes from Candidatus Thiothrix namsaraevi, assembly GCA_040415395.1. GTDB lineage: Bacteria > Pseudomonadota > Gammaproteobacteria > Thiotrichales > Thiotrichaceae > Thiothrix > Thiothrix namsaraevi. Next base: position 4,597 of record JBEUIR010000080.1, on the reverse strand, counting down.
GTAAGAAACGATCCTGAATCACATGGATAGCTTCAGCGGCTTTGCGCAATTCCGCTGTTAATACTGCCACATCATGCATTAAGCTATTTTCGGCATGTTTAAAGCGCGGCAGAATATAGAGCGTGGTCACGTTTTCAACGTTTGCCAGCAATTGCGTCCGCGCATCTTGCAGGCGCAAGTGGAAATACGCAAAGAATACATAACACACAATCGCCGTAATGGTGGTACTCAAAGCATTCGACATACCACCGATAATCGTCCCCATTTGTTGCATGTTTTCCGGCGAATCCAGCAAGCCTGCTGCCCCCATCAAGGCAATCGACAACGACACCACCGTGCCGAACACGCCCGCTAAAATCAGAATGTTATGCACGAATCTTACCAAGGTAAATTGCGTCGACATGCCCGCCGCCAAGGTAGAAGCCAATGCTGCCTGATTCACCGCTGCGTGCTGGCGGGCAATCGTGTGTATGGCATGATAACGATCCACAATCATCGCGGATTCCGGCAAACCGTAAGCGGGATTCGGTGCATTTTCCTCGACGCGCTTCAAAAAGCGTTGCAATACCTCCTGCTCGCGGGTAAACCCCAGGAACATAAAAATCATACGTACCAATCCGGCGAGGAAAATCAGCAAAATAATCCCGTTGAGCACCAGCCCCAACTGTCCTGCTTGCGTCGAATAGAAAAATTGTGCCACTTGTTCTTTGTTCAGCAGCACCACTAAACCCAATAGGAACAGGATCACCAACATCTGTAACAAAGTCAGGTAATAGCGCGTTTTAATCGGTTTCAGCATCAGTTTCAGTATCCTTGATATACGGATGGCGTGGCACAGCTTCGACCGGCACCGGCTCGGTAATGCTCCGCCCCGAAGAAATCCCCAGCTCCGACAGTTTGCGCACCCCCGGCAACACACTGCGTTCCAGCGAACCTAACGCCTTATTGTAGGTATCCACGCTGCTGCCGAGATTACGCCCCAAACGCTCCAGATGGTCAAGAAAAACCGTCAAGCGCTTGTGTAATTCTTCACCCAAATCGCGAACTTTACTTGCATTTTCGGCCAGAACCGTCTGTTTCCAACCAAAGGCAACCGCCCGCAACAGTGCCACCAAGGTCGAGGGCGTGGCAAGAATCACCTTGTCATTCAGGGAATCGTGCAATAAGGTTTTATCCTGTTCCAACGCCGCGCCGAGAAATTGTTCACCGGGGATGAATAGCACCACGAAATCCGGCGATTGCTCAAACTGCTCCCAGTAACGTTTCCCTGCCAGCACTTTAACATGATCACGCACATGGCGGGCATGGCGTTGCAAATGCCGCTTGCGGCTGTCTTCGTTATCAGCATTAACCGCGTCAAGGTAAGCATCCATCGGCGCTTTCGCATCCACGATCATTTCGCGTGCATCCGGCATTCGGATCACCATATCCGGGCGAATGGTGCGGTCACTATTGCTGCGCTGGGTTTGCTCAACGAAATCGCAGTGTTCGACCATACCAGACAATTCGGCAATGCGCCGCAAACTCAACTCGCCCCATTGCCCACGAATTCCCGGAGTACGCAACGCTGATGCTAATCGCCCGGTTTCATCGCGCAAGGCGGTTTGGTCATGCATCATGCCGCGAATCTGTTGACTCAAAACCCCGAAACTGGTGAGCCGATCTTTTTCAATCTGCTGAATTTGTGCCTCAGTTTTTGCCAATGCATCCCGGATCGGGTCAACCAAATGCTGAATCGACAACTGACGCTGCTCTAAATCTGTGCGCGATTCCACCTGAAACCGCCCCAGCGTTTCATGTGCCAATTGCAGAAACTGGGTGTTATTATCGCGCAACGCCCGCTGCGACAACGAAGCAAAGGTATGGTGCAAGCGATCTTGCGCATCATCCAACATCCGCAAACGTTCCTCATTGATTTGCTCTTCGGTTTGCCGCAACAGTTGCAGGCGCTCTAATTCACGCTGTGCCTGCCGCAACGGTGTGCTGTAAATAAAATGAGCAAGCAACACCCCCAACGCAAACATAAGCAGCGCCGTGAATACCACAATATTGTCGTCAATGAACCCGCCCAATTGAAACGAAGCACTCTCCATCAAGTCAACCACGCCAATAATTCAGCCGGATGCGTCACGCTGCCATCCGCAGGCCAAGCACGATGCTCATTGTTTGCATTCAAATAGCCCCACTCGGCAATCAGCGTTTGCATCCCGGCATTGCGCCCTGCCAAGATGTCACGTTCCGCATCGCCCACATACAGGCATTGCGCGGGTGGAATGCCGCAGCGTTGCGCCGCCAACAACAAAGGTTCCGGGTGCGGCTTCGCCAGGGGCAAAGTATCCCCGCCAATAATACACGCCGGACGGGTATCCAAATCCAAGGCAGTCAGCAAGGGAAACGTCAGGTATTCCGGCTTATTGGTAACAATACCCCACGGAATTCCACCCGACTCTAAGGTTTCCAACACGGCTGGCATTGCCTCAAATAAGCACGAATGGCGACTGATATTCGCCTGATAATAATCGAGAAAAATCTCGCGGCGACGCTGTAAGTCGGCGGCACTTTGTTCGGTTCCAAACGCCAATTCCAACATCCCAATGCTGCCGTGGGAAACGGTGTGACGTGCTTGTGAAAGGGTAAAATGTTCGCGCCCCTCGGCAACCAATACCGCGTTTAATGCGGCTAATAAATCAGGCGCCGTATCCAGCAGCGTGCCATCCAAATCGAATAACACACACTTTATCGGTAAAAAAGAACTTGTCGGCATCAGATGTATCCATACAATCAGCGGTTACGTAAAACAAAACCAGCAATCAACTAATTTCAGGAGATGATTTTATGTCACCAATCAAACAAGCGCTGATTATCGCACTATTCGCACACGGGGCGCTATTTTCCACGACCGCATCCGCCTTGAGCGAGCTAAACGGCAAAACTGTCACCTTTGAAGAACTCGTCGGCAAAGGCAAATGGACGGTAATGAAGGTATGGGCATCCGATTGCCGCGCTTGCCGCGCCAGTGCTCACCATACCGTGGATTTTGAGGCGACCAACCCCGAAGTTGACGTGATCGGTATTTCACTGGATGACACCAGCGGCAAAGCTGATGCAGAAAAATTCATCGACGAACAGGGCTTAACCTTTACCAACTTATTGAGCAACCCCTCAGAAGTCGACAAGTACATGTACACCACCGCCAAAGAAAGCTTCATCGGCACACCCACATTCATGGTGTACAACCCACAAGGGAAATTACTGGCGGTACAACCGGGGGTTGTCACTGCTGAAGCCTTGAGTGCCTTCATCCAGAAACAACAATCAGCAGTGGAACAACCCGCGCAACCGGCGTCATAAGGGGTTTATCTGTGGGGTCTGAAGCAGGAAGCATGACTAACCCCACAGATACTTCATGGATGGTCGCGTTCAGGCAGGGCGATATTTAATTCCAATACATCAAAATCAGCGCCTTTCTCGAACTGAACCGTCACTTGATCTTCCGTAATCAATACGTATTTACGAATCACTTCCATAATATCGCGGCGTAATTGTGGCAAATATTCCGGACCATTGCGGTCAAGCCGTTCATGCGCGATAACGATTTGCAACCGCTCTTTGGCAACCTTGGCACTGGTTTGTTTCGTTTGCGAAAAATAATTAAACCATCCCATAGATCACCCAAACAGCTTTTTAAAGAAACCCTTTCTCTCCACTTCCAAGAAGCGGTGTGGGACTATTTCACCCAAAAAGCGGCGCACAAAATCATCGTATGCCTGACCGGCATCACTGGCTTTGTCGAGAATAACGGGTGTACCGCTGTTGGATGCCTGCAAGACACTCTGTGATTCGGGAATCACGCCGATCAAAGGCACCGCGAGAATTTCCAGAATATCCTCCATGCCCAACATTTCGCCCGCTTGCACCCGTGCTGGGGAGTAACGAGTAATTAGCAAGTGTTCACGGACGCCTTCACCGCGTTCTGCCCGATGCGTTTTACTTTGCAGCAAGCCGAGGATGCGGTCAGAATCACGCACTGAGGAAACTTCGGGGTTAGTCACGACAACCGCGTCATCAGCGTAATACATCGCCATGTGTGCACCATGCTCAATACCGGCGGGGGAATCGCACACAATGAAATCAAAACCGAGCGCGTGCAACTCATCCATCACTTTACCCACGCCTTCGGGGGTTAATGCATCTTTATCGCGGGTTTGGGAAGCGGGCAAAACATACAAATTTTGCACATGTTTATCACGAATCAAGGCTTGATTCAGTGACGCTTCCCCATTGATAACATTGACGAAATCATACACCACGCGGCGCTCGCACCCCATAATCAGGTCAAGATTACGCAGACCCACATCGAAATCAATCACTGCGGTCTTATAACCATGTATAGCAAGCCCAGTCGCAAATGCCGCACTGGTTGTGGTTTTGCCAACCCCACCTTTACCGGAGGTAACGACAACTATTCTGCTCAAAAGATGCTCCTTTTATTAACATCGCGTGACAGGTATCACCCGTATTACACCTTAATGATATTAACAGATGCGACCGCTATTATTTAGTATAGAAATAGGAAGTTTTCAAGTCGGATCGTAGC
>JBEUIR010000079.1:0-9019 GCA_040415395.1 Candidatus Thiothrix namsaraevi | reverse complement strand
GGCGAAATGATCCATCCCAATGTACTCATAACCGGCAGCAGTCAAATGCTCTACCGCGAGTTGCATGATTTGTAACTTGGTTTCGGGTGAAGGCAAATCTGCCTCATTGATGCGGCGTTGTGGCTTGAACAAATTCGGCATGTGTGCATAGTTGAACACCGAAATACGATCCGGCGACATTTCAATAATGGTATCCAAGGTCTGACGGAAACTTTCCATCGTTTGGAATGGCAAGCCGTAAATCAAATCCACACTAATCGACTTTGCCTCCTGCGCTCGGCAGGCTTCAATAATCGACAGGGTTTGCGCAATCGGCTGGATACGGTTGACCGCCATTTGCACCCGCTCATCCACATCCTGCACACCAAGACTGAAACGGTTGAAACCGATTTCGCGCAAGACGCCAATGGTTCCCGGCGTCACCGAGCGCGGATCAATTTCAATGGAATAATCACCTTCATCGGTAATATGCAGGGAAAAATGTTCGCGGGTTTTATCCATCAACGCCCGCATCTCATCGTGATTAAGGAACGTTGGTGTGCCGCCGCCCCAATGCAATTGCTCCACCATACGGTCACGGTCATACAGCTTGGCTTGCATCTCGATTTCACGGAACAGGTATTGCAGGTAAGTTTCCGCCTTAGCGTGATCTTTGGTCACAATCTTATTGCAGGCACAATAAAAACACACCGTATCGCAAAACGGCACATGAAAATACAGGGATAACGGCAACGGAATGGGGTCTTCGTTGCTCATGTAGGCGTGCGCTTTGTACTCATCTTCGGTAAAAGGCCCGAATGCAACTGCCGTCGGATAGGACGTATAACGCGGTCCCGCCGTGTCATAGCGACGTATCAAATCTGCATCAAATTGAATTGCACTCATACCAACCTCGTTCTTCTAACCCAAAGCCAAGCAGCATACATAATCGCTGCATCTGACCTGCCCTGACAAGCACTTGAAACAAAACATTAAACTTAATTGACTTGTATCAAGAAACCGGAAGTAGACAGATTGTAAACCACATAAAAAACAGATGTAATGACGCTCGAAGGTTGCTGATGCCGATATTTCGTTACCTCCTCTGAGTCGGCAATCTTCAACGCTCTACATACCCTAAAGCACTTAGGCTCTCCTTCGGGAGAGCCTTTTTTTATCAGAAAACAATCGCCTGCTGGGTAGGCTCCTACTGGGCTGGATTCAATGCCACGCTGCTCGCATCTGCTTTCGGCAACACCCCATCCAAACGCCAGTTTGCATCCAGCGGCAATAACTGCGTATACCACTTCCCCGCCGACAAGGCGTGGATACGCCCTGTCCACTGCCCCGTGGCACTCTTGCTCAACAGCACTTCCTGATCACGATCGGGAAACGTAGCATGGAACAGTTTCAGCACCAATTGCTGCTGATCTTGCACCACGGCATTATCCAGCGTCAGGGTGACATCCTGCCCTGTTAATCCCAGATTGCCTTGCAAACCCAGCGCGGTGGCTTTGTGCCCCTTCGCCAGCGAATAGTTAATAGCTCTGCCCACCTTATAGTAGTCATCCACCACCAAGCCACTGCTGCCAGAAGCCGCCAGCGAGTACGTGTACAACCCCGCCACCACCGCCGTGGCAGGCATAATCATCAGTAACCAAGGCCACGGTTGCTTGTACCAAGGGGTGTTATCTTTCACATCAACGTACATACGCTCTACCTCTTAACTAGTTTGGCCCTAGGAAACGGGCTTTCTGGGTTTGTGCCAGGGCTGGGTCATCTTGCGCTTCGATATGGAACATCACTTCCTGACTGCGGCTGCTCATTTTGTCAGGGTTGACCACCACCTTGACCGGTATTTCCGCTACCCTGCCGGAGCCGAGATGCACCTTTTCTGCACCTTGCAGCCGGATGCCGTCAATGCCTGCCACGCTAATGGTGTAGTGATGTTCGCGCTCATCCATATTCATGATTTTTAAAGTGAAAACATTCTCGATATTGCCATCACCGGTATCACGGAACAGCGCGTTACGGTCACGGATAATGTCCATTTCCAGCGGCACACGTTGCATCACGGAATACACCAATGCCCCCGTAATCACCAGCAACAAACCGGCATAAATAAAGGTGCGACCGCGCAGGATATGGGTTTTGCCACCTTGTAACTCATGTTCCGTGGTATAACGCACCAGACCATGCGGGTAGCCCATCTTGTCCATAATGCTGTCACAGGCATCAATACACGCCGCGCAACCGATACACTCGTATTGCAAGCCCTTGCGGATGTCGATCCCGGTCGGGCACACCTGCACACACAACGTACAATCGACGCAATCGCCTTTATCAGCGGGCTTTTCCACCCCACGTTTACGCGCACCACGTGGCTCGCCACGTGCCTCGTCATATGACACGATCAGGGTATCCTTGTCGAACATGGCACTTTGGAAACGCGCATACGGGCACATGTACAGACAAATCTGTTCGCGCAGAAAGCCTGCGTTGCCATAAGTGGCTAAACTGTAAAATAAAATCCAAAACAATGCCCAGCCGCCGATAATGCCGCTGCTGAGTTCAAACCACAGAGTTTCCACTGGCACAAAGAAACCGACAAACGTAAACCCCGTCCACAGCGAGAAGAAGAGCCACAGCGCATGTTTGATCACTTTCTTACCGATTTTGACCCGATCCCACGGGGCATTATCCAGCTTGACTTGTTGCGGGCGGTCGCCTTCCACCCACTGTTCAATCCAGATAAACACCTCACTCCACACCGTTTGCGGGCAAGCGTAACCGCACCACACCCGCCCCGCCAGCGCGGTGACAAAGAACAGCAACAATGCCGCTAAAATGAGGATAACCGCCAGATAGAAAAAGTCCTGCGGCCAAAAGGTCATACCAAACAAATAGAATTTACGTGCAGGCAAATCGAACAACACCAGTTGCTGATCATTCCATTTCAGCCAAGGCAACAAGTAAAACAACCCCAACAAGCTCCACACCGAAATCTTGCGCAAGGTGGTAAACAAACCCGTGGTTTGGCGTGGGTAGATTTTCTGATGTGCTTTGTAGAACCCGCTGTTTTGCTTATTGTCAGACAATGCGTATTGACATATATCAAGTAAGCGGCATCATTAGTCTCTATTCATACAGTTATCTGGCAAATACCCTTTTCTATCCAGCGCAACCTTCCTGCCCACACCAATCTGTAACAGGATTAAGCCCATAAACATGAGGGAGAGTTTGCCTAATGACATACAACACACAAAAAATCCGAGTCATCCACATCATTGCCCGTTTAAGCACTGAAAATACGGATGGCGCGTCCATGATGTTATACAAACTCATGGCACATACCGACCGTACCCGCTTCGAGCCAGTCGTCATTTCACTCGATGGTGAAGCCGAACTCAGCAACCGCATCCGGGCGCATGGCATTGATGTGTTTTCATTGGATCTGCACAACAATATCACCGCAGGCTGGCAAATTTTCAAACTGACACGCTTATTACGCACGCTTGAACCCGACATTATCCAAGGCTGGATGTACCAGGGCAATCTCGCCGCATCACTGGCAAACTTATCCCTTGGCAACCGTTACCCCGTGCTATGGAACATTCACCACACCTTGCCCGATTTCAATAAAGAAGCACGTACCACGCGCTGGGTCATCGAACTCGCTGCCAAACGTTCTGCCAGCCCTGAACATATTATTTACAACACCTACCTGAGTGCTGACCAACACACCGCGATTGGTTACGATAACCAGCGTAACTTGGTCATTCCTAACGGTGTTGATACCCAACTGTTTTCACCCAACCCTTATCAACGCAACGGTATGCGCCACAGTTTGGGTATTCCTGAGAATGCCTTCGTCATTGGTTTATTTGCGCATTACCATCCGGTGAAAAATCATGCCTTATTTCTGGAAGCAGCCCGCTTATTGTTACAACACCAAGCGCAGGTTCACTTTATATTGGCGGGACGCGGGGTAACGGCAAATAACCCTAGATTGCAGTATTTACTGGATAAAATACCGGCTCGACAAAACCTGCACCTGCTAGGCGGGCGCAAAGATATTCCCCACCTCATGAATGCGCTGGATCTATACACCCTAACCTCCAGCTATGGCGAAGGTTTCCCCGAAAGTGTTGCCGAAGCCATGGCGTGCGGCATCCCCTGCGTCGCCACCGATGTCAGTGATGTAGCCAAAATCATGGGCAACACTGGGCAATGTTTGCCGGTACAGGAAACCACTCCATCAGCACTCGCCTTTGCTTGGCTGGAATGGATGAATGCCGGGCAAGCCTGGCGGCAGGAGGTAGGCTCACGCGCCATGCAGCGTATTCACCATGCCTACAATATTCAGCGCATTACCGAACAATATCAAAAAATCTATCAGAATCTCGTGAATGACGCACAAACGGAAACCATGACAATGCTGGTGAGTGGCTAAGTGCTATCACACCTCTTCCATAAAGAAGTTTTCGTCAAACATTTCAATGAAACGCTTGGCCTGCGGGGTAAAAAACTTACCCCGCCGCACAATCAAGCCATAACTGCGCGAGGGAAAATAATCATTGAGCGGAACCGCCACGATTTTCTCATGCCCTGTTAAACACACTTCGGTCACGATCGAAATACCCAAGCCCATTTCCACGTAACGCTTGACGATTTCCCAGCCACCCGCCTCCATTGCCACCGAATACGGCACTTCATGCTGACGAAAAACCGTATCCACCATCCGCCAAGTACTCATATTGCGCGGCGGCAAAATCAAACCATAAGGGCTAATATCTTCTAGCGTCACTTTACGCGTTAACTCAGCCAACGGATGATGTTCCGGGGTAATCAGGATCGAGCCAAACGCAGCAAACGGCTTATAAACAATCGTCTCAGGAATTTGCAATAAAGGACCGACTGCCAAATCCACCTGGTCTTCCAGCAGCTTTTTCATGCCACTCTGGCCTTCAACGTTATGCAAATTGATGCGGATACCAGGGTAAGCCGCACAAAAGCGCTCCAAATATTTCGGCAACACATACAAAGCCGTGGATTGGCCCACAGCAATGTTTAACTCCCCCTGCTCCATCTTCCCCAAACTCGCGGCAAAGGTTTCTTTGAGGGAATCGATCCCCGCTGCAATCGGCTGCACCAATTGGTAAAGAATCCGCCCTTCTGGGGTTAAACGCACACTAGGCCCACGCCGCTCTAATAACTGCTCCCCCATTTCACGCTCAAGTGCTTGTATTTGCAAGGAAACTGTGGGCTGACTGATATGCAACTGATCGGCTGCATGGGTGATATTTTCCTTTTGCGCCACCACGCAAAAAGTCCGCAGTAATTTGTAGCGCGTTTGCTTGTAGTAGTGCATTGCCAACGTTATTTATCCTCCTCCATATATGTCATTATTGTGCAATACAATAGTAATAATTGAAACAATTGATTTTTTAACGAGCATTATTTTCGGTATCTTACGCCGCAGTTAAGCACTCACCACGAGTGCTTATCTATGCTAACTGTGGTGCTTGCGGCGTTCGCTGAAGAACGCCGCTCTTTTTATCCCCCGCCCCTTATGAAACAATAACCTTTCAACCTTAAAACAACTAAAATATCAACACTCAGAATTCCAAATTCGACTGACGGAGATCGCGCAATGGCAGATTACATTCTTTGGTTCGACCGGTTGGGAATGCACGACGTTAACATCGTCGGCGGCAAAAACGCCTCCCTTGGGGAAATGATCAGTCACTTGGCAAACGTGGGCGTTAGCGTCCCCAATGGTTTTGCCACCACCACCCACGCTTACCAAGATTTTATCCGCGCTGACGGTCTCGCTGACCGCATCAACGCGCTCCTGAATTCCCTCGACGTAGACGACATCCACGCCCTCACCAGTGCAGGCAAAACCATCCGTGGTTGGGTCATGGACACGCCGCTGCCCGAAAAATTGCTGGAAACCGTGCGGACAGCCTATGACACTCTGGCTGCGGGTTCAGGTGATAAAGCTTCTTTCGCGGTACGCTCTTCTGCCACTGCCGAAGACTTGCCGGATGCTTCTTTCGCTGGTCAGCAGGAAACCTTCCTCAATGTGCGCGGGCTAGATAACGTTATCGCCGCCATCAAGGAAGTATTCGCTTCATTGTACAATGACCGTGCGATTGCCTACCGCGTCCATCAGCATTTTGAGCATGACAAAGTGTTCCTGTCGGCTGGCGTACAAAAAATGGTACGCAGCGACATTGGCGCAAGCGGCGTATTGTTCACCCTCGACACCGAATCCGGCTTCCGCGATGCCGTTTTCGTGACAGGTACGTATGGCTTGGGCGAAACCGTAGTACAAGGCGCAGTCAACCCCGACGAATTCTACGTTTACAAACCCAATATCGAAGCGGGTCGCCCGGCGATTTTCTCACGCCGTTTGGGTAGCAAAGCGATTGAAATGGTGTATGCAGCCTCGGCTGGTGACGCACATAATAAAGCCACGTTGACTCGCGAAGTCGATGCCGCTCGCCGCGAACGTTTCTGCCTGAGCGAAGAACAAGTCGAATCCCTCGCCCGCCAAGCCATGATTATCGAAAAGCACTACCAGCGTCCGATGGACATTGAATGGGCACTCGATGGCGGCGACGGCAAGCTCTACATTGTGCAAGCCCGCCCTGAAACCGTCGAAAGCCGCGCTTCTGCCACCATTATCGAACGCTACCAGCTCAAAGAAAAAGGCACTGTGGTTGCCGAAGGTCGCGCTATCGGTCAAAAAATCGGTCAAGGCCCTGCTCGCATCATCATGAGCATCAGCCAGATGAACGAGGTAAAAGCAGGCGACGTACTCGTGACCGACATGACCGACCCCGACTGGGAACCGATCATGAAACGCGCATCCGCCATCGTCACCAATCGCGGCGGACGTACCTGCCACGCGGCGATCATTGCGCGTGAAATGGGCATCCCCGCTGTCGTCGGCTGTGGCGACGCGACCCAACGCATCAATGCTGGCGACGCAATCACCGTGTCTTGTGCCGAAGGCGACACCGGTTTCATCTACAGCGGCTTACTGCCGTTTGAAGTGCGCACCGCCGACACTGGCAATCTGCCTGATTTGTCGGTGAAAATCATGATGAACGTGGGCAATCCGTCCCGCGCTTTCGCCTTCTCGCGCCTGCCGAATGCCGGTGTGGGCTTGGCACGCTTGGAATTCATCATTAACAACACCATCGGCATCCACCCGAAAGCCTTGCTGGAATTCGATAACCTGCCTGCGGATCTGCAAGCCAAAATCGGTGCGAAGATTGCCGGTTACGCCAGCCCGGTCGATTTCTACGTGGAAAAACTGGTCGAAGGCATTGCCACCCTCGCGGCTGCTTACGCGCCTAACAAGGTCATCGTGCGCATGTCCGACTTCAAGTCGAACGAATACGCCAACCTGATGGCAGGCGACCGTTACGAGCCGCACGAAGAAAACCCGATGATCGGCTACCGTGGCGTTTCGCGCTATTTGTCTGCCAAGTTCCGCGACTGCTTCGAGCTGGAATGCCGTGCGTTGCGCAAAGTCCGTAATGAAATGGGGTTCACCAACGTCGAAATCATGATTCCGTTCTGCCGTACCTTGGAAGAAGCGCAGCAAGTCACCGAATTGCTGGCAACCCAAGGCATTAAACGTGGCGAAAACGGGTTGCGCCTGATTATGATGTGCGAAATTCCCTCCAACGCCGTACTGGCAGAAGAATTCCTCGAATACTTCGACGGTTTCTCCATCGGTTCCAACGACATGACGCAGTTGACCCTGGGTCTGGATCGCGATTCCGGCTTGGTTGCACACCTGTTTGACGAGCGCAACCCTGCGGTGAAAAAGCTGCTGAAAATGGCGATTGATGCGTGCCACAAGCACGGCAAATACATCGGCATTTGCGGGCAAGGGCCCTCGGATTACCCCGATTTCGCGGTGTGGTTGCATGAGCAAGGCATCAGCAGCTTGTCGTTGAACCCGGATACCGTGGTGGATACTTGGCTACACCTTGCCAGTCTGGATGGTAAATAATGAGCAATCGGCGGACAGTATTTTACCTCTCTGACCGCACGGGGATTACCGTCGAAACGCTGGGTCACAGCTTGCTGACCCAGTTTGACGGCATCCAATGGCGTAAAGTTAGCATCCCGTTTCTCGATTCCGAGGCAAAAGCACGGGAAGCTGCCGAACAAATTAACCGAACGGCACAACAAGAAGGCTGCCGCCCGCTGGTGTTTAGCACCTTGATTAACCCTGACGTGCGCCAATATATCGAAGCGGCAGATTGCGCAATTTACGACTTCTTCGACAGCTTTATCGACTCGATGGAAAAAGAGCTGGGGCAACCCTCTTCCCACGCTATCGGGCGTTCACACGGGTTGCACAACGATGCGTCGTATTCCAAACGAATTTCCGCAATTAATTTTGCGCAAGCCAATGACGATGGCATCAGTGCGAAAAACTTTGCCGAAGCCGAGATTGTTTTGATTGGGGTATCCCGCTCTGGTAAAACGCCTACGTGTTTGTATCTGGCGATGCAGTACGGCATTTACGCGGCGAACTATCCGCTAACAGAAGAGGACATGGATTCATCGGGCTTGCCTAAACTCCTGTATCCATTCCGCAACAAGCTGTTTGGTCTGACGATTACCGCTGAACAATTGCACCGCATCCGTCAGGAACGCAAACCTAACAGCCGTTACGCATCCTTGAGCCAATGCCAACAGGAATTGGAGTGGCAGCAACGTTTGTACCGCCGCGAAAATATTCCTTACGTCAATACCACCGCAGTTTCGATTGAAGAAATTGCTACCACTATCTTGAATCGTAGCGGGTTGAAACGGCAGTTGTACGGGGAGTGAGTCCAGTGCGACAATACGCGCTTTTCAAAGCCCCCGCAGGAATGCCATGACAGCCCAGATCATTGATGGCAAAAAGATTGCCGCCGAAGTCCGCACCGAAGTCAAACAAGGTGTGGATGCCCGCTCACAACAAGGCAAACGCCGCCCCGGTCTTGCCGTCATCCTGATCGGTTCC
>JBEUIR010000078.1:0-9185 GCA_040415395.1 Candidatus Thiothrix namsaraevi | reverse complement strand
AGATCCAGATACTCTTGCAGCGAGTCAGTAGTCTAAAATGATAGGTAGGCAGGAATTCAACATTAGTCGGTTTGCAGTCACTTGGCATTTGACTTGCAAACTGTCAGTATCAAAAGCAGATAGTTGTCTGTATATATACCGCAGGGCAGTTAGCTGCCTCCGTATTTACCGTGAAAGGGGTACACAATGAGTAGCATTTTCAATCACTATCAATCGCGCTATGAAGCCTTGCAAGAAGAAGAATACTCGCTGCAAGAGTATCTGGATCTGTGCAAGCGCGACCGCATGGCTTACTCCACCGCTGCTGAACGACTGTTGTACGCTATCGGTGAGGCGGAATTGGTCGATACGTCTCGCGACCCTCGCATGAGCCGGATGTTTTCCAATAAAGTCATCCGGCGCTATCCGGCATTTTCTGAATTTTATGGCATGGAAGAGTGCATCGAGCAAATCGTGTCCTTCTTCCGTCACGCCGCGCAAGGTTTGGAAGAAAGCAAGCAGGTGTTGTATCTGTTGGGGCCGGTGGGCGGTGGTAAATCGTCACTCGCCGAACGCCTTAAAGCCTTGATCGAAAAAGCCCCGATTTATTGCATCAAAGGTTCACCGATTAACGAGTCGCCATTGGGCTTGTTCAACGTGGAAGAAGACGGCGCGATTTTGGAAGAAGATTTCGGGATTCCGAACCGTTACCTGAAAACCGTGATGTCGCCCTGGGCAGTCAAGCGCTTGCACGAATACGGCGGTGACATTACCAAGTTCCGGGTGGTGAAGCGTTATCCTTCGCGCCTTAACCAAATTGCGGTGTCTAAAACCGAGCCGGGCGATGAAAATAACCAGGATATTTCGTCACTGGTGGGCAAGGTCGACATTCGCAAGCTGGAAGATTTCCCACAAAACGATACCGATGCTTACAGCTATTCCGGTGGTTTGTGCTTGTCGAACCAAGGCTTGATGGAATTCGTGGAGATGTTCAAAGCGCCGATTAAAGTGCTACATCCGCTGTTGACCGCAACGCAGGAAGGCAATTTCAACGGTACGGAAAGTATCGGGGCGATTCCCTTCAGCGGGGTGATTTTGGCGCATTCCAACGAATCCGAATGGCAGACGTTCAAAAACAACCGTAACAATGAAGCGTTCATAGACCGTGTGTCGATTGTGAAAGTGCCGTATTGCTTGCGCGTTACCGAAGAAATCAAGATTTACGAAAAGTTACTGGTCAATAGCTCCTTGGCGGTTTCACCCTGCGCACCGGATACCCTGAAGATGTTGGCGCAATTCATTGTGTTGTCACGCCTGAAAGAACCGGAAAACTCCAGTCTGTATTCCAAGATGCGTATTTATGACGGTGAAAACCTGAAGGATATTGATCCGAAAGCCAAGACCATTCAGGAATATCAGGATGCTGCTGGTGTGGATGAAGGCATGAATGGCTTGTCAACGCGCTTCGCTTTCAAGATTCTGTCCAAAGTCTTCAACTACGATGCGACCGAAGTGGCGGCTGATCCCGTACACCTGATGTATGTGCTAGAACGTCAGATTGAGAAGGAGCAATTCCAACGCGAATTGCAAGACCGTTATATTCGCTTCATTAAAGAATACCTGTCACCGCGTTATGTGGATTTCATCGGCAAGGAAATTCAGACAGCGTACCTTGAGTCGTACTCAGAATACGGTCAGAACTTGTTTGATCGCTACGTGACCTATGCCGATTTCTGGATTCAGGATCAGGAATTCCGCGACCCTGAAACCGGCGAGTTTTTGGATCGTGCGGCACTCAATTCCGATTTGGAAAAAATCGAGAAACCGGCGGGTATCAGTAATCCGAAAGATTTCCGTAATGAAATCGTTAACTTTGTGTTGCGGGCGCGTGCCAATAGCAATAACGGGCGCAATCCTGCTTGGACGAGTTACGAAAAGTTGCGCCGCGTGATTGAGATGAAAATGTTCTCCAGCACTGAAGATTTGCTGCCGGTTATTTCGTATGGCGCAAAATCGTCAGCGGATGAACAGCGCAAACATGACAATTTCGTGGAGCGCATGATGAAACGTGGCTACACCGAGAAACAAGTGCGCTTGTTGGCTGAGTGGTATTTACGGGTACGTAAATCGCAGTAATGTTTTTTACCCCCCATCCCCGGCCCTTCCCCCGCAAGGGGTGAAGGGAGAACAAGAGGAGTGCCGTATGGCTTATATTGTTGATCGTCGGTTAAACAGCAAGAACAAAAGTCTGGTGAATCGCGAGCGCTTTTTAAAGCGTTACCAGAAGCAGATTCGCCGTGCGGTGTCGGATGCGGTGAGCCGTCGCAACATCACGGATATGGAACAAGGGGAAAGTATTACGATCCCCAAGCGTGATATTTCTGAACCGGTGTTTCGGCACGGGCAGGGGGGTAAACGCAGCATTGTGCATACCGGCAATAAGGAGTTTGTGCAAGGCGACCGTATTCAACGCCCACCCAGTGGCGCGGGCGGCGGTAGCGGGTCAGGGCAAGCGTCCGCTGATGGCGAAGGCATGGAGGACTTTGTATTCCAGATTTCGCAGGAAGAATTTCTCGAATACTTGTTTGAAGATCTCGCCTTGCCCAATATGGTGAAACGTCAGTTACTGAGTAGCGATTCGTTTGATTATCACCGTGCTGGGGTTAGTGAAGTCGGCAATCCGGCGCAAATTAATGTGGTGCGTTCGATGCGCAGTGCTCATGCGCGGCGCATTGCACTGCGAGGTAAAGAGCGGCGGCGGCGGCGTGAAATTTTGGCTGAGCTGGAATTCTTGGCACAAAGCCCTTGGAGTGAGGATGTTGAATCGCAACAGGTGGTATTGCAGGCAGAACTGGCACGTTTGAATATCAAAATTCACGCGATTCCTTGGTTGGATGATTTCGATCTGAAATACAATCTCAGGGTCAAGATACCCAAACCGTCGCCTAAAGCAGTGATGTTTTGCGTCATGGATGTGTCGGGTTCGATGACACAAGATATTAAGGATACCGCAAAACGTTTCTTTTTCTTGTTGTATTTATTCCTGAAAAAGAACTACGAAAAGATCGAAGTGGTGTTTATACGCCATCATACCCAAGCGCAAGAAGTCGATGAAAACACTTTTTTTTACGCCCGTGAAACCGGCGGTACAGTGGTGTCTAGCGCCCTGAATTTGATGGGTGAGATTATTGAAGAACGTTACTCACCTAGTCAGTGGAATATCTATGTTGCGCAAGCGTCTGACGGGGATAACTGGCACGAAGATAACCAACGCTGCCACGATGCCTTGATTAAGGATATTTTGCCGTTCGTGCAGTATTACACTTATATCGAAATCGGCGACCGTGATCCGCAAGGCTTGTGGTATTTGTACGAACATTTGCAGCGTGATTTTCTGGATCGATTTGCGATTCAACGGGTGCGCAATAATGCTGAAATTTACCCAGTATTCCGTGAGTTGTTCCGCAAGCACGCGGGTGAGGAGGTTGATTGATGACTGATCGTTATATTTCCACCAGTTCAGAATGGACATTCGCGACCATCGAAGCCTATGACCGGGAAATTGCCCGCATTGCCCGCGATAAATTCAAATTGGATACGTACCCGAATCAGATTGAAATGATTCGTTCGGATCAGATGATGGATGCGTATGCGTCTATTGGGATGCCGGTTTTCTACAACCATTGGTCGTATGGCAAACACTTCGTCAATGTGGAGCAAAACTACAGCCGGGGGCGCATGGGCTTGGCGTATGAAATCGTCATTAATTCCAACCCGTGTATTGCGTATTTAATGGAAGAAAATACCATGACGATGCAGGCGCTAGTGATTGCGCACGCTTGTTATGGGCATAATTCTTTCTTCAAAGGCAATTATTTGTTCCGCACGTGGACGGATGCGGAAGCGATTATTGATTATTTGATGTTCGCGAAAAAATACATCAGTGAATGCGAAGAGCGGCACGGTGTCGAGCAAGTCGAGATGTTGCTGGATTCTTGCCATGCCTTGATGAATTACGGGGTGGATCGCTACAAGCGCCCTGCGCCAATTTCAGCAGCAGAAGAGCAGAACCGTCAGAAAGAGCGTGAATTGTATATTCAGCAACACCTCAATGATTTGTGGCGCACCTTACCGCATCGTGGGCGGGAACGTGAAGAAGAGAAAACCGTCAGGAATTTTCCGCCAGACCCGCAAGAAAATCTCCTGTATTTTATTGAAAAGAATTCCCCCGCGCTGGATATTTGGCAGCGTGAAATCATCCGCATTGTGCGCAAAGTAGCGCAATATTTCTACCCACAACGCCAAACGCAAGTGATGAATGAGGGCTGGGCGACCTTCTGGCATTACACCATTCTGAATGAAATGTATGACGAAGGGCTGGTGAATGACGGTTTCATGATGGAGTTTTTGACCTCGCATACCAATGTGGTGATGCAACCCGGTTTTGATAGCCCGTATTACAGCGGAATTAATCCTTACGCGCTGGGTTTTGCGATGATGACGGATATTCGGCGTATTTGTGAGCATCCGACGGATGAAGATAAGCACTGGTTTCCTGATATTGCGGGCAGTGATTGGTTAAGCACTTTAGATCACGTGATGCGCAATTACCGCGACGAAAGTTTTATTTTACAATTTTTATCGCCTAAAGTGATTCGTGATTTTCATTTGTTTGCACTGGAAGATGACGACCGCAAAAATACCATTGATGTCGCCGCAATTCATAATGATGAAGGGTATCGGCGGGTGCGGGAAATGTTATCCCTGCAATATAATCTTAGTCAGCAGGAGCCGGATATTCAGATTTACAAAGTCAATGTGCGCGGTGATCGTTCACTGACTTTGCAGCATGTGTTGAACGACCGCCGCCCGTTGAATAGTGACGTGAATGAAATGTTACGCCATGTGCACCAGTTATGGGGTTACGATGTTAATTTGCATTCGGTTGAACCTAATGGGCGTACCGTGCGTAGTTTTCATTTGGTCGGCGAACACCATTAAAGCTTGTCGTTGTCGCTTGCTTCCCGCGCCATGTTTACCAACTCAATCAGTGACGTGGCGTGCATTTTATCCATCATGTGGCTGCGGTGAAACTCGACTGTTTTGACACTAACGCCCAGTTTGGTGGCAATTTCTTTGTTGGAATGGTTGTCGATCACGAATTCCATCACTTCGCGTTCACGCTCGGTCAGATTGGCGATACGTGCCTGAATCATGGTTAAACGAATGCGCGACTGCTGATTTTCAACATCTAGGGTTAGGGCTTCATGCACGTAATCCAGTAATACTTGGTCTTCAAATGGTTTTTCCAAGAAATACATGGCGCCAGCTTGCATGGCTCGCACAGCCATCGGAATATCGCCGTGTCCGGTAATAAATAAAATCGGTAGTGAATATTTTTGCTTGGTTAGGAATTGTTGTAATTGCAAGCCGCTCATGCCCGGCATCCGCACATCCAAAATTAAGCAGCCCACCATGTGCATGGTATAAAACTTAAGAAAATCTTCAGCCGAACCGAATGTCGCCACTTTTAAGCGCATGGATTCTAATAGCCAGCGTAAAGAATCACGCACGGCTGGGTCATCATCCACAATAAATACGGTGGGTTCATAATTCATTTAGGGGTAGTTCCTGTTAGCGGTAAAGTGAAACTAAAAGTAGCGCCTTTAGTGGTATTATTAATGGCCTCAAGTTTACCACCGTGAGCCTCAATGATGGAACTGCTGATTGGCAATCCCATTCCCATGCCGCTTTTTTTACTGGTATAGAAGGGGCGGAAAATCTTATTAGCAAAGTCATCAGGCAAGCCAGTGCCTTCATCAATCACGGAAACCCGTACCGCATGTGTGCCGACGGGTTCCGTGACAATATCCAATTTACCGATGGTTTCTGGGGAAAATTCTTCCATTGCATCTAAGGCATTTAGAATCATATTGACCAATACCTGTTCTATTTGAATTTTATTGACATTTACTAAACGTAAATGGGGATGAAGCGCTTTGTTTAATTTAACTTGTTTAAATTGTTCTGTGGTATCCAGTAGGTGCAGTGTTTCTTCAATAATCTGGTTAATATCATGTTCTTGCCACTCGACATCCTGATCTTTGCGGGTAAAGTCTTTGGCATAACGTAAGATTTCCCCAGCTCGGCGTACTTGGGTGCTCACTAATTGCATCACATCGGCAATATCCTTTAGGCTGCATTCGTTGCTTTTCATGCGTAATTCACAGCCGCGAATGTAATTGGCAATGGCAGATAATGGCTGGTTAAGTTCATGCGCAATTCCCGATGCCATTTCGCCCAAAGTATTCAGGCGCATAATATGCGCAAGTTCCTGTTGGCGATCTGCCAGCAATTGTTGGGCAGTCATGCGGTCAGTGTGATCCACAATAATCGACATAATGCGTAATTCATTATTATCCAGATGAATCAACACCGGGCGTATTTCCAGCCAACGGACATTGCCTTTGAAGGTTCTTACCTTGACTTCACGCACGTGGAATTCACCGGTTTGGCTGATTTGGATGATGCACGCATCCACGTCTGCTTGGTATTCAGGAAAAACAAAATCTTTTAGCGAATGTCCGATCAATTGTTCTGGATTTTTCGCTTCCATAATCAGCGGTCCCGCAGGATTGACCTCTTGAATCGTGCCGTCCAGTGCGCAAATGTTAATCCAGTTGGGTTGGCTTTGGAAAATGGTATCCAGCTTAGCGCGTTCAATTTCCAGACGAGCTTCTGCCCATTTGCGCTCTTCAATTTCGTGTAATAATTGTTCGTTGGTGTTTTTCAGTTGCAAGTTAGCAGCTTCGAGTTCGCTGCTTTTGACGCTGACTTCTTGGTTAACCGTGCGCAATTCTTCATTGGTGGATTGCAATTCCTCATTAGACGTCTGCAATTCTTCGCTGGAGGTATACAGTTCTTCGTTGGTGGATTGGGCTTCCTCGTAGGTGGATTGCAACTCTTCGTTCGAGGTTTCCAACTCTTCGATTGTGGTTTGCAAGCTTTCACGAACTTCACGCAGTTCCTCTTCCAGCTCTTTGATACGCAAAGCATCACTGACACTCAATGCTTCTTGCTCTGGGGTGACTGGATAGTCGTTGGGAGGCAGTACTTCAAAAATGACGACGCTGACTTCGGTGTCGGTGAGTTTGCCCGCTGGGAAATGACGGGTACGCATGACGATACGCACGGGTTCGCCATTCAGGGTGAAATTAATGCGGCGACTGCTCACCGTTTCATCGGTGCGCCGGGCTTTGTAAATTAGACCACGTAAATCTTGGCGCAATTCGGTTCGGATTAAATCCAGAACCCCTAAGGCAGCACGACCTTCTCCAAAACCGAGATAGGGGTCAACGTTGCCGCGTACATACACAATTTCCTGACGGTCATCCAGCATAATGCAGGCAGGTTGGTAAATATTAACCAAGAGCTTGTCGATGGAATCTTGCAATTTGGCACGGGGTTTATCGCGAAGATTATTGCTGTATTGTTGGTTACGTTGTTCACGGAGTGAACGATTTTGCAATAAATACGGTAAGTGCCCTTTAATATCGCTACGACGGCGATAAATGCGTGATTTACGATCTACGGTAACGAATAAACGGTCGCTGCCACCAATGGTTTCAGATTTGCCGAGAAACATAATGCCATCAGGCTCTAAACCGTAATGGAATGATTCTAACACATTACGTTGCAAAGTCTGGTTAAAGTAAATCAATACGTTGCGACAGGATACTAAATTCAAATGTGAGAAAGGCGGGTCGCGTACCAAATCATGCCGCGCAAACAGCACCATATTGCGAATGCTTTGGGTCAGTTGGTATTCGCCGTCTTTCTGAATGAAATATTTATCGAGAATACGTTGGTCAATTCCGGCTACCGAGGCTTTAGAATAACGTGCCTGACGCGCAATCGTTAATACGCCATCGTATAAATCAGTACCAAAAATTTGTATTTTATAGCGGGCAATGCGGTTGCCGAGGTATTCGGAGAGCATAATAGCGATGGAATAAGCCTCTTCACCCGTGGCACAACCTGCTACCCACACACGTATTTCATGCCCACCTTCAGGAACAATATCTTCGATCACCCGCCGCAAGGCTTGATAAGCATCCGTATCGCGGAAAAAGCTGGTCACAGAAATCAGAATATCGTTGTGCAGTTCGTACAATTCTTCAGGTTTCTGTTTCAGGTACTCAGCGTACTCATTCAATTGCTTGCATTTGTGTACGGTCATGCGGCGTTCGATACGGCGCAGTAAGGTATTGCGTTTGTAATCGCGGAAATCAGTACCTGTTTGATCCAGCAGCATTCTCAGAATGTTTTGAATCTCATCTTCACTCGGCTCAGGTTTGCTGGCAAATAAGAATGAAATATCCGGTTGCGCCAGCATATCGTGGATTTGTTGGGCAATATCTTCGGGGGGCAGGGCAAGGTCAACATGCCCGGTGCCGATAGCGGAATGCGGCATACTGTCAAAGCGGGCAGTGGATTCGAGTTGCGCAATGGTAATGCCGCCTTCTGCCTTGATAGCCCGGATACCGTGTGTGCCGTCGGTGCCGGTTCCAGAAAGGATAATGCCGACAGAGTGTCTGCCATGATTTTCTGCTAATGAGGCAAACAGGCGATCGACTGAGGGTTTGGGGCCGATGCCAGTGGCTTTTTCCAGATGAAAGCGCCCATTGGCATAAAAAGCATCCATCGCCGGTGGAATAATGTAGAACGTTCCAGGAATGATGGCTTGATTATGTTGCAGCTCAGCAATGGGTAGCTTGGTTTCGCGTGCCAGAATGGGCACCATCATGCTGCTGTGTTTTGGGTCCAGATGCTGCGCCAGAATGTAGACAACGCGGTCATCAATGGGGAGGTTGGGAACCAAGGCTCTTAGTGCCTCTAGACCTCCGGCTGATGCGCCAATGCCAACGATGATCGTGCGATTGTCTTCTTCTTTTTTGTCGATTGTTTCGCTATCAATATCGGTCGTCATAATGTCATCCCTGTTGCAACACACTTATAGTAGCAGATAATTTTACGGTGCCGAAAATCCCCAAAAAATTGGGGAGCCAGATAACTCTGGCTCCCCATATTAAGATTAATTTCATCCATCTTGCGCGAGATACCCCGTCCTTCAGGTCGGGGAGGGATAGCGCGTCGGCGGTAGCCGACCCCTCTCGCTCCTCGTTTCGTTAAGCTATCTTTGGTTG
>JBEUIR010000077.1:4079-9227 GCA_040415395.1 Candidatus Thiothrix namsaraevi | reverse complement strand
CCGTGGATCGACCACTTGTTTACCAATCAACTTGACCCTGCTGCTCACCCGTTTTTTGCCGAAATTTGTCACTTGCGGGTGGCGAGCCATCTGTTAATCCGGCGAACTGGCGAGCTTGTCCAGTACGTACCTTTCCATAAACGCGCTTTTCACGCGGGTGTGTCAAACTACCGGGGTAGGAATCAATGTAATGACTTTTCGGTGGGTATAGAAATTGAAGGGTCGGATTTTGAGCCATTTACAGTAGCGCAATACGCTCAACTGGAAGGGTTGTTGCCCGTGTTGGTCAATGCTTATCCGGGATTATGCCTGGAACACGTTACGGGTCATGAACATATCGCGCCTGGGCGCAAAACCGATCCTGGACCATTTTTCGATTGGAAGCACTTGAGCGAGGCGTTGGGTGTGGCGTTGCCAGCCTAAAAATTATCCTTTTCTGTTATGTTGTATAAAGCCAACACTCAGGGGTAGAAAATATTCAATGTGGTGAAAGTCTAACATTTTTCCTATACTCAGAGAGTGTCACATGTGTGAGACGTATGTTTGCCCCACATAACCATCACTAAATCATTGAGGGAAACTCATGAAGACTAGTACTACACGGCCTGATTTTTCCGTTCGGCTTTGCCGCATTTTATTATTCCCTTTGTTGTTAAGTAGTGTTGCTGTTTGCGCAGAAACGGTTCCCTCTCCTGAAGGTGCGGTAACACCACTCCCAACGGGAGCTTGTCCACTGAATAGTGGCGGATCTTCATTATTGGGTACAGAGTGGCGTTTGCTGTCTGTTTACGGTAACAAAGTTCCCAATGAATTAAACATTAGTATGAAAGTGAGTGAGGTGGCGCTCGTTGGTTCTGGTGGGTGCAATGAGTATGCTGCGAACTTTAAACAGGTCGGGCATACCGGCTTCATGATTACGGGAATTGATAAGGGGCGTGAGGGTTGCCCAATATTACGCCCCGGTGCAGGTCAGCAGTCCATCAACGTAGGGGATTGGGAAGGGGCTTATCTGCGCACTTTGCAGCGTGCGGGTAGTGTCGAAGCCATTGGTAATACCCTGCATTTTTATAACCGTAGCGGTGAGCCTTCGGTCATTTTTGGTAAGAAGTTCGGTGGTGCGGATGCTATTCAGCCCGAAGCTGCCCCACCTGCTGAAGAGAAACCAGCAACTACTACCAATTAAGGCATTGCCATTTTGGTTTGAGACGCCGGTTAGCTGGTAAGCGTGTAAAACAGCATAGGTTGAGGGTAAAAACGGTGGTATGCTATAACGCTTTTTTAGCTTTCAACGTGCAGGAGAAAAGCGGCATGTTTTCCAGCCAGATGACAATCGCGGGTTACGATGATGAATTGTGGAGTGCTATGCAGTCCGAAGTGCGCCGTCAGGAAGAGCACATTGAGCTGATCGCCTCCGAAAATTACGCCAGTCCACGTGTAATGGAAGCACAGGGTTCGGTGCTTACCAATAAATACGCGGAAGGGTATCCTGCCAAGCGTTACTACGGTGGGTGCGAATACGTCGATACCGCAGAACAGCTTGCGATTGACCGGGTGAAGCAATTGTTTGGCGCGGATTATGCCAACGTGCAACCCCATTCCGGTTCTCAGGCCAATGCAGCGGTTTACATGGCACTGTTAAACCCCGGTGATACGGTGTTGGGCATGAGCTTGGCGCACGGCGGTCATCTGACACACGGTGCAAAAGTTAACTTCTCCGGCAAGATTTACAACGCAGTGCAGTACGGCATTACCGACGAAGGCTACATTGATTATGCCGAAGTCGAGCGTCTGGCTGTAGAACATAAGCCTAAAATGATCGTGGCGGGGTTTTCGGCATATTCCCGTGTGATTGATTGGGGCAAATTCCGTGAAATCGCGGATAAAGTCGGCGCATATTTGCTGGTGGATATGGCACACATTGCGGGTTTGGTTGCCGCTGGTGTATACCCTAGCCCGGTGCAAATTGCTGACGTGACCACGTCTACTACGCACAAAACCCTGCGTGGTCCGCGTGGCGGCATTATTCTGGCAAAAGCCAACCCTGAGTTGGAAAAGAAATTCAACTCGCTGGTATTCCCCGGTATTCAAGGCGGTCCGTTGATGCACGTTATCGCCGCAAAAGCGGTAGCTTTCAAGGAAGCCTTAGAGCCTGAATTCACTGTTTACCAGCAGCAAGTAGCAAAAAACGCGAAAATCATGGCAGAAACCTTGATGGGGCGTGGCTACAAGATTGTGTCGGGTGGCACTGATAACCATTTGATGCTGATTGACCTGATCGACAAAGGTATTACGGGTAAAGCGGCGGATGCGGCGTTAGGTGCAGCGAATATCACCGTCAATAAAAACTCGGTACCGAATGACCCGCAATCGCCATTTGTCACTAGCGGTATCCGTGTGGGTACGCCAGCGATTACCACCCGTGGTTTCAAGGAAGCGGAATGCACCCAATTGGCGAACTGGATGGCGGATGTGTTGGATAACGTCGAAGACGCAGCCACCATTAACCGGGTGAAAGGGCAGGTGCTCAGTATTTGTGAGCGTTTCCCTGTATACCGTTCCAGTAGCTTTGGCGATCATCCGGCGTAATCTGGGATGCGTTGCCCCTTTTGCGGTGCAGATGACACGCGGGTCGTTGACTCGCGTTTAGCGAATGATGGCGACCAAGTGCGCCGTCGGCGGCGCTGCTCGGCTTGCGATGAGCGTTTCACCACTTACGAAGTGGCAGAGCTGACGATGCCGCGTGTGATTAAATCCAATGCGGCGCGTGAACCTTTCGACGACGATAAATTACGTGGCGGCATTATGCGGGCGTTGGAAAAGCGTCCGGTGTCGATTGACCGTATCGAAGCGGCATTGAGTCATATCCGCAAACGCATCCTGATTAGCGGGGAACGCGAAGTGCCGTCCTCCATGATCGGTGAATTGGTCATGGATGAATTGCGTCAATTGGATGAAGTCGCCTATATTCGCTTTGCGTCGGTGTACCGCCGCTTTGATGCCATTGAAGAGTTCCGCAGCATGATCGAACATCTGGAAAGTGACCCTACTTCAGAGCAACGTAACCGCCAGATCAATTTACTGCCGATTCCCCCCAAGGCATGAGTTTCACCCCAGACGACCACCGTTACATGGCACACGCGCTGCAACTGGCGCGGCGCGGCTGGTACACCACGCAACCGAATCCGCGTGTGGGGTGTGTGATTGTGCGTCATGGGCAAATTGTTGGTGAAGGCTGGCATGAACGTGCCGGTGAGCCTCACGCCGAAATCCACGCCTTGTGCATGGCAGGTGCGGCAGCCCGTGATGCCGATGTCTACGTTACGCTTGAGCCGTGTTCGCATTATGGACGCACGCCGCCGTGTGCCAATGCCTTGCTGCAAGCAGGGGTGGCACGGGTTGTCGCTGCGATGGTGGATCCGAATCCATTGGTCGCAGGCAATGGTCTGAAATTGTTACGTGAAGCAGGCGTTAGCACTGCGTCCGGTTTGTTGGAAAGCGAAGCGCGTGCCTTGAACCCCGGTTTCATTTCCCGCATGGAACGTAACCGCCCATATGTGCGCGTGAAAATGGCGATGAGTTTGGATGGGCGTACCGCGATGGAATCGGGGGAAAGTGTGTGGATTACCGGCGCAGCGGCGCGGCATGATGTGCAGTTGCTACGGGCGCAGGCAGGTGCGGTGTTAACCGGCATTGGCACGGTGTTGGCGGATGATCCCTCCCTCAATGTACGCTTGACGGCGGAAGAATTGGGCATGACGGGTGCGGTGCGTCAGCCGATTCGGGTGGTGCTGGATTCGGCGTTACAATTCCCGTTGAATGCCAAGTTGCTCAAATTACCGGGTGAAATTCGGCTATATACGTGCAGTCATGATGCGCAAAAAATGGCACTGTTAGCGCAGGCTGGGGTTATTATCCGCCAGTTTTCGGGCCAACAATTGCATTTGCCTGAGGTCATGGCGGCATTGGTCGAGGATGGTATTACCGAAGTCCATGTCGAAGCGGGTGCAACCTTGGCGGGTGCGTTAGTGGAACAAGGCTTAGCGGATGAGTTGGTTATCTACCTTGCGCCACATCTAATGGGATCTAGCGCCCGACCTTTGTTCCAGTTACCGGCGATTGCCCAAATGAGCGAGCGTATTCCGCTGGAAATTCGCGATATTCGCGCAGTGGGGCAAGATTGGCGTATTATTGCCAGCCTGAAACCAGAGGTGAAAAACTGATGTTTACCGGTATTATTGAATCCATCGGCACAATCCGCGATATGCAGCCCAAAGGTGGCGATATGCGTCTAACGATTGCAACCGGCAAGTTGGACATGAGCGATGTGGCACTGGGCGATAGCATTGCAGTCAATGGCGTGTGTTTGACAGCAGTGGCGTTGGATAGTGGCAGTTTTAGCGCGGATGTTTCCCGCGAAACCTTGTCCCTAACCAGTCTTGGGCATTTGGCTCGCGGTTCCAAAGTCAATCTGGAAAAAGCCTTAACCTTGCAAACCCGCCTCGGTGGGCATTTGGTCAGCGGGCATGTAGACGGTTTAGGTGAGGTGATTAGCCGCCATGACGATGCGCGTTCAGTACGTTTTAGCATCCGCGCTCCGGCACAGTTGGCAAAGTACATTGCGGCGAAAGGTTCGATCACCATGGATGGCACTAGCCTGACCGTCAATAAAGTCGAAGGCAGCACCTTTGAACTCAATATCGTGCCGCACACCTTGAGCGAAACCATTATCGCCGATTACCGTAGCGGCACAGCGGTTAATCTGGAAGTCGATGTCATTGCCCGCTACCTTGAACGTTTGTTGCTGGGTGATAACGCTGCTGAGATGACGCCTCACAGTGGTGCAATTACCGAAGCATTCCTTGCCGAACACGGCTTTATGAAGTGAGAAACCATGCAATTCAACACCACAGAAGAGATTCTTAAAGACCTCGCCGCAGGCAAAATGGTCGTTATCGTTGACGACGAAGACCGCGAAAATGAAGGCGATTTGTTAATGGTGGCGTCGCTCACCCGCCCCGAAGACATTAATTTCATGGTGAAGGAAGGGCGCGGCTTGGTGTGCTTGACCTTGACCCGTGAGCGTTGCAAGCAATTGAATTTGCCGCTGATGATTTCCGCGACGGATGAAGAACACCGCACCAATTTCAC
>JBEUIR010000077.1:0-3979 GCA_040415395.1 Candidatus Thiothrix namsaraevi | reverse complement strand
GGCTGGCCATTGCGCGGTGTGATGCAGCGGATTGAACGCGAAGGCAAGGGCGTGATTGTTATTTTGCGCGAACCGATTCAGGCGCAAGATGTGCTGAAACGCTTGAAAGGGTTTGAATTTCAAGCAGTAGTGCAGGACAATACCCGTTCTTCACCGGCTGAATTAAAAACTTACGGTATTGGTGCGCAAATCTTGTCGGATTTGGGCGTACACCGGATGCGTGTCATGAGTGCGCCACGCCGTTTGCACGGCATTGCCGGTTTCGGTTTAGAAATTGTGGATTATGTTCAGGATTAAGTGTCATTTTGCTCCCTGAGCGGAGTCGAAGGGATTCTTATATCGTTCTTTAATAATGAGTTTAGGATGGTTCAATGAGCTTCAATGTCATCGAAGGTGATTTTGCACCCCAAGAAGCCAAATACGGCATCGTCGTAGCACGTTTCAACAGTTTTATCGTCGAAAGCCTGCTGGCAGGTGCGGTGGATGCGCTCAAGCGTCATGGCGGTGTGAAAGAGGAGGACATCGACGTGGTGCGCGTTCCGGGGGCGTATGAACTCCCCTTAGTGGCGCAGGCGATGGCGGCAAATGGTGATTACGATGCCATTATTGCGTTGGGTGCAGTCATCCGTGGCAGTACGCCGCATTTTGATTACGTGGCAGGCGAAGCTTCCAAAGGCTTGGCGCAAGTGGGTTTGAGCCATGAATTGCCGATTATTTTTGGCGTGTTGACCACGGATACGATTGAACAATCCATTGAGCGTGCAGGTACGAAAGCAGGCAATAAAGGCGCTGAAGCGGCACTGTCAGCGATTGAAATGGTTTCCTTATTGCGCAAGATTAGGAAATAAATACACATGGCAGGACACAAACCCCTCTCGGAGTCCCAGCAGTTAATCGCGCGTCGCCGAGTGGCGCGGCGTTTGGCGATGCAAGGGACTTACCAGTGGTTAATTACCGGTAACGGCTTCCACGATGTTTATGTGTATTTTCAGGAAGAACAGGAGTTAGCCGCCGATTTTCGCAAGTGTGACGCAGCATTTTTTCATAAGTTGATGCGTTGCGCGATTGAGGGAGGGGAGGAGCTGGAAAACCGGATTACGCCGTATCTGGATCGTACCTTGGCACAAGTTGACCCAATTGAACACGCGGTATTGCGCGTGGCTACGTGTGAGTTGCTCAATCATATTGAAACACCTTACAAAGTCGTGGTGAACGAATACGTAAATCTGGCGAAAAAGTACGGGGCGGAACAATCCCATAAATTCGTGAATGGGGTGTTGGATAAAGTGGCGACACAAATTCGTCCACTGGAGTCTCAAGCCAACCGTTAACGCGGACTTGCTGCAAAAACCTTCCATCAGCTCTACACATTTTCTGCACATCTTCGCGTTATGCTTCTCAAAGTATTTAACTAGAAGATAAACAGGAGTGTGGCGCATCATGAGTCTGACAACAGCGATTAAAGATGATAATAAGTTTCCCCTGCTATTTCGGCAGGGGCTGCGTTCCCGGCGTTTGTGTGCCCCGCAAGTCCAGCGTGAAGAGCGGATGCAGCGTTGGCAACATCGCTTAGAACGGCTATTTGCCCGACAGGTGTATTGAGAGCGCGTTTCGTTTAGTATTCACTATTCCAACGAATAGGAAGAATGACTGTTTATGCTAAAGCGAATGTTGCCTCTTTTGTTTACGTCACTGCTGTTATCGGCTTGTAGTGGCGTTCCCGGTGTGGTCGAGCAACCCAAAATATCCATCCAAAACGTCAGTTTGCAGGAAATTTCCTTGTCACAAGGGACGGCTATCGTGACGCTCAATGTGGCGAATCCGAATGCCTTCCCGATTCCATTGAAGGGCATCCAGTACGGTTTGAGCTTGAACGGGCATCCGGTAGCGAGTGGAGATCAAAATCAGGGCATGAGCATTGGCGCACGTCAGGAAGTACCGATCAATATCCCCGTCAAGCTGGACTTTATGCAATTGTTGCAACTCGCACCGGAAGCGATGCAGACACGAAGCCTGCGCTACGATTTGAGCGGCGCGGTGAAATTGCCGTTTATCAGTGTGCCGTTCCAGCGCCAAGGTGGGGTAGGGGTGCGTCAATGAGCATTAAATCCGACCATTGGATTCGTCGCATGGCAGCCGAAACCAACATGATTGAACCGTTTGAGCCGGGGCAAGTGCGTTCCGTGAACGGGGAAAAAATTGTCTCTTATGGAACATCCAGCTACGGCTATGATGTGCGTTGCGCCAACGAATTCAAGATTTTCACCAATATCAATAGCACCATCGTTGATCCGAAAAACTTTGATGAAAAGAGTTTCGTGGATTTCAAAGGCGATGTTTGCATTATTCCGCCCAACTCGTTTGCACTGGCGCGGACGGTGGAATATTTTCGTATTCCGCGCAGTACGCTGGTGGTGTGTTTGGGGAAATCGACGTATGCGCGTTGTTTTCGCAGTGATACCCGTGTTGCTTTAGTGGATGGTTCTTCCCCGACATTGGAAGAGATGGCGGTGCGGGCTGAGCAGGGTGAATTATTCTGGGGTTACAGCATTGGTGCAAACGGTCGTTTGATTGTGACACAATTGGAAGCCCCGCGTTATGTGGGGCGTGATAGCCTCATTGAAGTTGGGTTAGATAATGGTAAAAGTATTTTCGCTACCCCTGACCATTTGTTTATGCTGCGTGATGGGCGTTGGATCGCGGCGGGTGAATTAACACCGGGAACGTCGTTGATGCCATTATATCGGCAGTTGGCGCGTGGTTATGAAATGGTATACCAACCGTTGAACGGGCATTTGTATCCCACGCACCGTTTGGCGGATGAGTGGAATTTACGGAATGGCTTGTATGCTGATGCGCCGAATACCCATCGCCATCATGTCGATATTGACCGTTTAAATAATAACCCTTGGAATATTGTTCGTATGGATGCCGGAGCACATATTCGGCTGCACAATGCGGAAAATTACGGTGAGGAATTTGACCCTGGCGAACACAGTGCATCCATCCGTGCCGCATTGCACGAGCGTATGCAAAATCCCGAATGGGCGGAACGTTATTCTAGCTTACAAAGTGAACGAGCTAGTCGTTTCTGGCACGATGATGTTTACGCTGCGCAACGCACAGAGTTATTAGCAGCGCGTTGCAATCCCTCGGATGCTACTCGACAGGCTCATCGTGAAGCGATGCTTGTTCGTTATCAGGATTATGCAGAACGAGTGAGGCAAGGTGAACGGATGAAAGCTGTTTGGGAGCAGGCTGATCATGATAGACGTCAACGTCAGGCTGAGTTGGCGCGAAATTTACGTTTGCGTACCGAGATTACTGATGAAGTCGTGAAAGAGGCATTGCATCAAACGGGATCAATTCGAGGAGCAGCACGTTTACTAGAATGTGATCGTGCTGTATTCCGGCGTTTCCCGCATATTATTGATGCTTTTCGAGGTGTGAGCCGTGAAGGGCAGCAGAACCATAAAGTGACGCATGTTCGTCCTGTTGCGGGTGATCACGATGTGTTCTGTTTAACTGTTCCTGAGGCGGGAAATTTTGCCTTGGATAATGGTGTTTTCGTCCATAATTGCGGAATAATTGTAAATGTAACGCCCTTAGAACCCGAATGGGAAGGTCATGTTACCTTGGAATTTTCCAACACGACGACGCTACCAGCGAAAATCTACGCCAACGAGGGCGTGGCACAAATGCTGTTTTTCGAGTCGGATGAAGTCTGTTCCACGTCATACAAAGACCGTGGCGGCAAATACCAAGGGCAAACCGGTGTTACCTTACCGAAGACCTAAGACTGATCACTACTCCAAACAGTGAAAGCAGAAGTTACTTTTCACTGTTTGGAGTATGTTTGGAAGTTAATTTTATTTACAATTCTTTTTAACTTGCGCGGTTTCGATAGCTTCAACTTCGCCTTTAAGTCTCGCTACATCAGCTTGAAAGTGGACAGACAGTGAAAAGTAACTAAGTCGGA
>JBEUIR010000076.1:0-9287 GCA_040415395.1 Candidatus Thiothrix namsaraevi | reverse complement strand
CATCATTGACGGGTACACTGTTTGCTTCCGCCTGACGTGCACTTTCTAACTGCTTAAGGCTGGCAGAAATATCAGGAAGAACCGGCTGTAACTCTACCTTGGCAATGTCATCCAACTCCGTCAGCAAGGGCTTTGCCTGCTCTGGCGGGTAATAGCTACCCAACGTTTCCCGAATCAAGTTTAGTTGCGCCTTAAACCCCGCCACATCACCCTGAAGCACCAATAAACGCAAATTTTCCAGCCGTAATTGCAACAGTTGGAACAAATGCAAGCGTGCATCCGCATCCAACTGCATCTGCAAAGGCTTATCGTGTTGGCGGATGACTATCGCATCATTCAGAATTTCCAAAGCCTTGCGCTTATAGTCTGCCCACAAGGAATTACCTTCCACTGCCGCATCAGCATCCTCTGCTACGGGCTTGGATACTTCTGCCAGCGGAGTTGCGGGCAGTGCAGGCAAGGGTTTCAACCCCAACATCATGGCATTAATGCGTTGCGACACGCCTACAATATCCGGTACCGGTACAGCTTCCAAGCTCGACATATCCCGCGCAATTTGTTGGCGCACCGGCAAGTAATTCACTGAACCAACTTTCGCCAGCAACGCATCCGCTTCTTTCAAGGCGGTAATCGCGGTGCGTACATCTTGTGCCAGATGCAATTGGCGGGCTGCCAGTTTTAGCAAAAATTCAACCTCAGCAATTTGCCATTCAGCCGCACTCGCTGGGGTTGCGCTTTGCTGCATTTTCGCCTGCAAAAACGTCACCTGCTCTACTTGCGAGGCGACCGTATCCGCAAACTGACGGGTTTGGTGTTGCAACCGTGCCATTTCCTGCAAGGCTTGCTCATTATTGCTGAGTGCTTTGGCGGTTTTGGCGTCTAAATCCTCCCGTAAGGTATTCAAGGCATCACTGGTCGGCACGGTCTTGAGCTGTTCACGCAAGGTAACAATTTCAGCCGCATTACTACGCGCCTTATCGTTCATACGCTGCCAATGCTTATAGCCCGCCGCAATGCCGATGGCGGTAAAAGACAGCGCCAAGATAGACACAAATATGGCAAAACGTGCGCCAGTCGATTTCGGATGAGACGCGGTATTCCCAAATTCGGCATCCGACCGCAGCAGCTCAACCGCATCCACGGCGGTATGCAAAGTTCCGTTATCAGCTTCGTATGTCGCTGGTTTATCAATCATGCTTGGAATTCCTGTACCCAATGGATGAGTGCCTGCAACATGGCCTCATCACCGGGGTTGTCTGCAATGCAAATGGTTCCGGTAAATCCAACAGTGCGTGCCGTGGCTAACATCCGCTGGCTCCCGACCAACAAGGGAACCGTTTTTATCCAGTCGGGATTATCCAGCAGGGTGAGCAAATTCAATAAGCCCTCGCTGCTGGTGATGGTGATTATATCAAGCTGCCGCTGTTCATGAAGGTATTTCAGGTGGCTGGCATCGATTTGAGGGCAAACTCGCTGATACACATCCAAGTAAGCCACTTGTGCGCCACGTTTCCGCAAGGTATCGGCGAGTAATTCCCGCCCACCTTGCCCGCGAAAAATCAGGATATGCCGTCCGCTCAAGTGCTGCGTTTGCGGCAATGCCAAAAAGTCTTCACTGGTAAAACCGCGTGCGGGAACCCAGTGTGCAGTGAAACCGTGTTGTTGCAATGCCTTCGCCGTTTGTTTGCCAATCGCACCCAAGGTCAGGGTATGCAACACCGCCCGCTGCGCCGCGTCCATTGCTTGCAAGCCATACTCCACCGCATTCGCGCTAATAAATACCGCCGTGTCATAGTGTGATAACTGTGCCAGCATGAGCGGAATTGTCGCTTGCTCATCCAGCGGACAAATCTCAACCACTGGCAACAACAATACTGTCGCGCCCGCCTGTTCCAACGCTTGCCGAAATCCTGCTGCTTGATGCGCGGGGCGGGTAACGACAATGTGCAAGCCATGCAGTGCTTCAGGCATGAATGCCCAGTAAGGCCAGCACTTTATCACCGCCTTGTGCCAGCAAATTCTCCGCAATCGCTACGCCCAAGGCATCCGGGTCAACGGCACAGCCGTGCTGTTCACAAGTATACATCGCGGAACCATCGGGGAAGCCAATCAACCCACGCATCCGTAATGCCCCGTCTTGCAACTCGGCAAACCCTGCCACCGGTACTTGGCAACCACCGTTGAGACGTTGGTTCATGGCACGCTCGGCACGCACACACACGGTGGTTTCCGCGTGACGCAAGGGAGCCAGCAAATGTTCCACTCGTGGATCGTTGCGGCGGCACTCAATCCCGACTGCTCCTTGCCCAATCGCAGGCAAACTTTGTTCGGTGGATAAAAAGGCGGTAATCCGCGTCTGGAATTCAAGCCGAATCAACCCCGCTGCCGCCAGAATAATCGCATCGTATTCGCCGTTATCCAGTTTCGCCAGCCGCGTATTAACGTTGCCGCGCAAATCCTTGATCTGTAGATGCGGGTAACGGGCGCGGATTTGGGTTTGACGGCGCAAACTCGACGTTCCCACGATAGCGCCCGGCGGCAAGGCATCTAAATGTTGGTAATGATTGGAAACAAACGCATCACGCGGGTCTTCACGCTGCAAGATCACCGGCAAATGCAAACCTTCGGGGAATTCCATCGGCACATCTTTCATGGAATGCACCGCAATATCCGCAGAACCTTCCAACATCCCCAGCTCCAGCTCCTTGACGAACAAGCCTTTGCCACCGATTTTAGACAGCGGGCTATCGAGAATTTTATCGCCACGAGTCACCATTCCCACCATTTCAATCTGGAGGTCAGGGTGAAGTGCTTGCAAGCGGTGGGCGACGTGTTCAGCTTGCCACATGGCAAGAGGGCTGGTGCGGGTAGCGATACGAATAATCTCGGACATGATTCCTGCGCGTGTCTGATTGAATAAAGAAATAATAGCCTAGCACTTTACGGCAAAGCTGGGGCAACTTCCATCCTCTGCCAATATTTGCGCCCAAACTTCAATCAAAACCCTTGCTTTTTTCTCTATTCAGGCTACATTAAGCATACGACCAACGGAATGAAAAAATAACACGGAAGTTATCCTAATTTCTTCCTCTTAACGTGGTTGTTCAAGGACGGGCGAGATGATCAGCCCCCATATGTTTCGCTTGTAACGTGCCGGATCTTTAGCCCGGATCCGGCACTTCCTTGATTACTTTTTCATAGCACCGAGTGCAACATTTTCGCACTCAGTAAAATCAGCAACACCGCAAACACTTTTTTCAACGCCGCCACTGGCAATGTGTGCGCTAGATTTGCCCCCAAACGCGTGGTGAAAAAACTCGTTAAGGCAATCAATAGCACCGCAGGCCAATACACAAACCCAATGGTGTAATCCGGCAAACCCACTTGCCCCCAACCATTGACGAGATAGCCAACTGTCCCCGCAATCGCAATCGGCAAACCAATCCCAGCGGAAGTCGCAATCGCCTTACGCACCTCCACATTGCACCACATCATGTAAGGTACCGACAACGAACCACCGCCAATCGCCACCAGCGCTGACACGCCACCAATTACCAGCCCTGCGACGGACAAACCTGCGATGCCCGGCAATTCCCGATGCGGCTTGGGTTTGATATTCAGCCACATTTGCACCGCGACATACGCCATAAACGCCGCGAAAAACCACGCTAAAGCGCGGGTGGATAACAGCGCTGCCAAAAACGTTGCCGCAAACGTTCCCAGCAAAATCCCCGGTGTAATGCGTTGCACCACCGCCCATTGCACCGCCTGCTTGGCATGGTGCGCCCGCATACTTGAAAACGCCGTGGGGACAATTGCCGCCATCGAGGTTGCCAGCGCAATATGTACCACATGCTCACTGGGGAACCCTTGCGCCACAAACAGCGCCGTGAGTACGGGAACCATAATGCCGCCACCGCCAATCCCCAGCAACCCTGCCGCAAACCCCACCACCAAACCCAGTGCCAGAAAAGAAACCAGTAAATACCATTCCAAGCTATAATCTCCCGCTTAAATTCGTATGCAAACCTTCAGACTTAGGGCAACGTTATGCAATATCTGACCATTCCTGTCACTGCCTTTCAGCAAAATTGCAGCATTATTTGGTGTGAAACCACTTTGGAATGCGCCTTTGTCGACCCCGGTGGTGACACCGACAAATTGATCGCCGCCGTCAACCAACACGGTTTGCAACCCATCGGTGTATTTCTGACTCATGCGCATCTGGATCATGTCGGCGGTACGTTAGCATTAGCCCAGCATTACCAGATTCCGATTTCCGGCCCACACGCAGCGGATAAATATTGGCTGGACGCGCTACCCGTGCAAGCGAAACAATTTGGCTTACCCCATTGCGATGCCTTTGTACCGGATATTTGGCTACACGAAGGCGATAGCTTAACGTTAGGGCAGCAAACGTTAGAAATCATCCACACGCCCGGTCACACCCCCGGACACGTCGTCTTATTCCACCGCGAGCAGGGCATTGCGTTTGTGGGTGATGTGTTGTTCAACGGTTCAATCGGGCGCAGCGATTTTCCGGGTGGGAACCATCAGCAACTGATTCGGTCTATAAAGACTAAGTTGTGGTCACTGGGTGATGATGTTATCGTCATTCCGGGGCATGGATCGAATACAACGATCGGTCACGAACGCCTCCACAACCCCTTTATCCCATAATGCGAGGACGATAAAGTGCGTAACCTACTTGCCATTGTTGGCGTAACTCTGCTGACCGCGTGTGGCGGCGGCGGTTCATCCAGTACTCCCGTCAATACCACCCCAACTGCTGTTGTTCCCATTTCCCCTGCCCCTGAACCAGGTACGATGAGTGGAATGCTGGAAACGCATAACCAAGTGCGGGCAGCCGTCGCCGTCATGCCGCTTACTTGGTCGAGCCAAATGACCAGTTACGCACAGGAATGGGCAACTTACCTTGCCAATAACAACAACTGTGTAATGCGACACCGCTCCGTTGCTGGCATTAACCCCTTAAATGCCGGCGAAAACCTTTACTGGGCAAGTGCAGTTAAATGGAGCGACGGACGCACCGAAATACAAGCAGTCACCCCCACTCAAGTTGCCACGGCTTGGGCAGATGAAAAAGTCGACTACAATTACGCCAGCAATACCTGTGCGCCGGGTAAACCTTGCGGGCATTACACCCAGATGGTGTGGAACACCACCACCGAAGTCGGCTGTGCGATGGCACTTTGCCCCGACAAGGGTCAGATTTGGGTGTGCAATTACAACCCACCCGGTAATTACATCGGGGTAAAACCGTATTAGAGCCACGCGCCATTTCCCGTTACAATAGGCGTTTTCAAGCATCAAGGGACGAACATCATGTCGCAAGTGGATATTGCCGCCGTCAAAACTTACCTGCTGGCATTGCAGGATGATATTTGTGCGCAGTTAGCCGCCGAGGATGGCGGCGTTACGTTTGCGGAAGATGCATGGGATCGTCCCGGTGGCGGCGGCGGGCGCACGCGCGTGATTAGCAATGGCGCAGTATTTGAACAGGGCGGGGTGAACTTCTCGCATGTGTTTGGCGATAAACTACCACCGTCGGCGACAGCGCAACGCCCGGAATTGGCAGGGCGCAGTTTTCAGGCATTGGGCGTTTCGTTGGTGATTCACCCCAATAACCCGTTAGTACCCACCTCACACGCTAACGTGCGTTTTTTCATCGCGGAAAAAGCGGGTGAAGACCCCGTGTGGTGGTTTGGCGGCGGCTTCGACCTTACCCCGTATTATGGGTTTGAGGACGATTGCATCAGTTGGCATCATGCCGCCAAGGTAGCGTG
Source organism: Candidatus Thiothrix namsaraevi (assembly GCA_040415395.1). Classification (GTDB taxonomy): domain Bacteria; phylum Pseudomonadota; class Gammaproteobacteria; order Thiotrichales; family Thiotrichaceae; genus Thiothrix; species Thiothrix namsaraevi. Next base: position 3,480 of record JBEUIR010000076.1, on the reverse strand, counting down.
CGACCCGTTTGGGGAAGATGTTTATGCGCGTTACAAACAATGGTGCGACGATTATTTTTTCCTCAAACACCGCAATGAGCCACGTGGTATCGGCGGTTTGTTTTTCGACGATCTGAATACGTGGGGTTTTGAGAAAACGTTCGCCTTTATGCGTAGTGTGGGTGACGCTTATATCAATGCTTATCGTCCGATTGTCAGCCAGCGTAAAGGTTTGCTATTCACCGATACCCAGCGTGACTTCCAGCTTTACCGCCGAGGACGCTATGTCGAATTCAACCTCGTTTACGATCGCGGCACGCTGTTCGGCTTGCAATCGGGTGGGCGCACGGAATCCATCCTGATGTCATTGCCGCCTTTGGTGAAATGGCGTTACGCTTGGCAACCCGAACCGGGCAGCGAAGAGGCACGTTTATACACCGATTTCCTGCGTCCCCGTGATTGGTTGGCGGAAGCGTAAGCGACACCTCACCAGATTTTTTCACCCGGCACTGGCTTGTGACCAGACAGTTTGTAGAATTTCCAAGCCAGATAGCCCAAAAAGCCGAAAATGAAAATAATAGTCAAGACCGACATAACAATAATGCCTTCAAAACTGGTGAAGAAATTCAACATGGTATTCACTCCCTTACGGTAACTTGATGCGGCTATCGTAAGGGCAGAACACCAAGGCGACGTTGTGCAAAATCAAATTGAACCGGGTGAGTAAAGCACTTTCTTGCTACAGGTCAAGTTTTTGTAAGTTTCTGCTATTGGGCTGCCAATGCCCGCTCAACGTTGATTAAGCCATGACCATAGTCTTGATCAAGACCCGGTTGCCCTAAATCGGTAGCAGTACGTTTCAGAGAATCGGGGTTGAAGCGTGGATTCAGCGCTTTCAACAAGGCAATAGCGCCCGTGACGTGCGCGGTTGCCAGCGACGTACCGCTTGACACCTGAAAGGAACTGCGCGGAGCCGTTGTCAAAATACCCACACCGGGCGCGGAAAGGTCAATATAATCACCACGATTGGCGCGGTTAAATACCCGTTCATTTTTATCAACCGCCGTCACGGCGATAACGCCCGGCAGTGCTGCGGGGTAAGCTGGTGGCGCTCCCGGCCCACCATTGCCCGCCGAAGCGACCACCACAATGCCTTTTTGAATGGCCGCTTCGACCAATTTGTCGACTATTGGGTCGGCATTACCGGCAAAACTGAGGTTGAGGACTTGCACCCCTTCCAGCATTGCTCGCTCCAAAGCCCGTGCCACTAGGCTGGAATTACTGCGGCGCTCATCCGGGTTCGCCGCGTTAGTGCTGAATGCACTGATCGCGATCAATTTGGTATCGGGCGCAATCCCAATGCGGGCATTCTGACTGATAATGACCCCCGCCACTTCCGTACCATGCAAGCGATTGCGTTCATCACCTTGCGGAATCAACTCAATACGATCAATCGTAGAACGGAAGGAATCGTGGTTAATGTCAATCGGGGTGTCGATCATTCCCACCACGATGCCACGCCCGGTGGTGCGTTGGCGCATCGCATCTGCCCCGGTTAACCCTAATGGATATTCACCCATTTCCGTGCCGCCAATACTGGCAGAGATGTAGAAATTGCTGGTCGACGCATCAACATCGGTTTCATTGGCTTTAATCGACTTGACCAAATCATAAGGGTCTTGCCCATTAGTCGCTGCCGTAATCATGGTCGTGCCGATAGAATCTAAATTATCACTACGTTTTGCCTGCAATTTATACTTTTTCAGCACAGCATCCGCGACGTCGGCAGGCTGTTGCTGATCATAAGCGATTAACATTTCATCTTTTTCGTAGTCCACTCGCCGAAAGACTGGCGTTTCCACACAAATACTGCTGCTGAGGTGGCACGCAGGGGAATCGCTGGCTCTGCCAATCACTTTATATTCTGCTGGGCTACAAGCGCTGAGGAGTCCGATGACGGAAATGAAAGCAAGGGGGCGTAATACGGCTGGCATGACACTCAGTATTCTCGTCCGATAAAAGCAATCACAGCATTATCCTGCTGCATTTGCTGTAAAATAGTACTAGCCTGCGGGTCAGATGACGTGACGTTCTTCATTTCAATTTTGAAATAACCGGCGTCGTTTGGCCCATCAAGAATGCGAGCATTCCATTGCAGCAAGAATTCTTTAACTTGCTGTATCCGCGCATCGCCATTGAAGTCTACCAGCAATACCATGCCATTAACCACAGGAAGAGCGGTGGAATCACCTGCCACCGTGGCACTGACATAAATGCCTTCTTGCTGACTACTCGCGGAGTGCGCAAACCACCCTAAAAAACCTGCCTGAATCAGCAACAATAAGGCAAATACCGCATTCACTGGCGTTAAGCCTTCCCATGTCGGCAATAACTGGCGCACCCATTGCTTCGCTTCACCCAGCCAATCAGGCTTTGGTGCAAACTGGCGCGAGGGTACTGGCGATTCAGTGGGGTTCGTTTGTTCTTCGCGCTCGATGCGCTTCATTAACTTCTCTAAGCGCTGTTGCGTGGTATCCATCGCAGACAACTCTAACAGGGCAGTATTGGCGCGGATCATGTCCACCAACTTAAGTTCACGCTGGTACTCATCCGCCAACTCAGGGTGAATTTCCAGCATCCGTTCTACCAAGCTGCGCTCGGATTCGTTTAATTTGCCCGTGATATACCAAGGCAACAACAACCGTGCTTCTTCAACCGGATCGCCAAGTGGGTATAGGCTCATATCACAATAGTCTCAAATGCCGTTTAAAAGTCAAAATCCACGATACCGGCTTTTTCCAGTAACTGTGCCAAACGCTTACGCGCATAAAACATGCGAGTTTTGACGGTGTTTTCCGCAATATCCAGAACAAGCGCCACTTCTTTGACGGATTTGTCCTCAAAATAGGTTAGTCTGATCACTTCACGGTGCTCTTCCGTTAGCTGATCCATCAGACGTAACAACTGTTGTTTCATGTCATCCAATGCCAATTCCTCGTGAGGGCCGGCGGCTGGGTCAATCATGGCATCCAGCATCGACTCATCTTCCAAAGTCACTTCCGAGGTTTTGCGCAACCACGACACCACTTTGTTGCGAGCAATGGAATATATCCAGGTCGACACCTTTGACCTGCCCGCAAAATTTTCCGCTGACCGCCAAACATCAAACATAGCCTCATCAACTAAATCAGCCGCCTGAGCCATATCGTCACGCAGTACGCGCGAAAAATACTTCACCAGCTTGGGCTGGTATCTCAGGTATAACTGACTGAATGCCTGCTGGTCTCCCTGACTGGTACGTTCCATCAGGGTTTCGTCACTGAGCTTGCTTACCAGTTCAGTCTGTTGCTTGCTGCCTTTTGAATGGCCTTCCATCGCTGTGTCGCTCTCATTTCGGGTTTGGTTCTAATAAATCTGGCAAGAAAGCCAAAAAAAATAATGCATAACCTTTTTTTAACTTTTGTTGAACCACCAGCGCAGCAGTAGCGACCTAACAGTAAC
>JBEUIR010000075.1:0-9343 GCA_040415395.1 Candidatus Thiothrix namsaraevi | reverse complement strand
CCATTGGGCGACTTCATCATCAAGGGTTACAGTAACGTTTTTCATCACACAAACTCCGTGCTACACGAATTTAGTGTTTATTATGGCAAATTTGTTGAGAGCTTGTCTTGTGAAAAAAGTGGAGAGGCGTTATGACAATTTTATCGGGGTTTCAGAATAGGCAACGGTTCCCACGTAATGAATGGCGTGATCCGCCGTTTGAACCTGCCGAGATCGTCATAATGCAGGACATCAAATACGTCCTGTTCCTTACCAAAATGTTGATTGGCACGATGTAGCGATGTGTAGACGGGGATAATGCCGATATTGTCTTGTGCTAGGAGACGTTTGCGCACACCTTCTGGATTGGCAATGGTTATCGGTAAGTTGGTGGCGTGAATCGCGAGCAACATTTGCAGCGTTTCCACCATGCGGCTGATGGCTTCACCGCGCAGTTCAATTCTGAAGCCTTCCCTCTGGTACGGTGGGCGTGTGACCGCTAGGTTTATGTGGGTAGTATTGCCGCCACGTTTGATTTCCCACGGATGCCCTCCAACTTTTTTCAGGGGGTGTTTGCCATCAATCCAGTCGGCAAATTCTTGTGCGGAATCTGGGTCTATGTTCAGTAGCCCTTCGTGGCGTCCATCGGCATAGCGAGCATACATTTCGCTCCCTGATAAAGATTCGTCGATGCTTTCATCCTGACATTTAGCGGCGAGATAGGCAATTTTGCAATAGTGAAAATAGTCAGCAGCAGTCATGGTTGTTAGCGTGAAAAACACGCTTGTTTTTTCATCATCAGGGGTGCATCACCCTTGATACATGACAGTTAGTTGAGTGTTTTAGCGTGAAAAACACGCTTGTTTTTTCATCATCAGGGGTGCATCACCCTTGATACATGACAGTTAGTTGAGTGTTTTGCTGCTGATGGAAAAAGCCTTCTTCGACCAGCCTGACAACAGTCATGGTGTTCGTTTCACCCAGTTCCTTATCGAGTTGGTAAATCGTTGGAAGTGAGGCACGGATCAGGGCATTGGGTACGATGCCGTAGCGATAGCGCAATGGGTATTCAAGCTGGATTCTTTTGTTAGCTTTTATCCAGTCTTTGCGGACAACTCGTAACCATTGACGGGCTGCGGTGAGCAGGGTTTCCCATGTTGTCTTTCCTGGCTGGCGCGTTGTCTGTTTTACATCCTTGCCTAGTTCGATTTCCAGTCCACCACTGTCGCCGCTGATATGGGTAATGTAGTAGGTTTGCCGATATTGGTTGATGTGTAGGTGATGCCATTTTTCCTGAGGGTCAGGAAACAGGATATTCCATACCCGATCGGTGCTGGAAAGGGTGTGGGCGAAACTATCCAGCTCTTTCAGGAAGGTGGCAGCTAGATGTGTTAGTTCCATAGCGAATGCTCTAAAAATCGGGGTGAGACCCCCGAATCGGTGAAACTTTGCTTAGCGGCGACCGCGCCCTTTGGCTTTGGGCTTGTCATCGGTGACTTTGAGCGGGTTGTCGAGGAAGGTTTTGCCATTCAAGCCTGCCATGACGGCACGCGCTTCGTGACCTTCCATGTCGATCAGGGCGAAACCTTTGCATTTGCCGCTGAAAATATCGCGAGGCATTTCCAGTTTGCGGATAGTGCCGTATTCGGCGAGGAGTTCGCGTAGTTCTTTTTCTGTCGCCTGTGGCGCAATATTGCCAATGAAGAGTGTTTTCATAGTGATGTTCCCGAATGCTGGGGGTGGATGGGCGGGTTGAGTAAGGTTAGTACTCAATGGAAAAACGGGCTGATGTCCAGATGCCGCTGTGCGGTAGGGAAATCAGCCCGGTTGCTGAATGAGCGCTAGGCTTGAAAGCTTACTTGGGAACGACGTTGCTCGCTTGCGGGCCTTTGTTGCCTTTTTCTACGTTGAAGCTGACGGATTGACCTTCTGCTAAGGTTTTGAAGCCTGAGCTTTGGATCGCGCTGACGTGAACGAATACGTCCGGGCCGCCGTCGTCTTGAGAAATAAAGCCGAAACCTTTCGTGTCGTTAAACCATTTTACTTTGCCTGTAGCCATGATGAATTTCCTTTAAAAAACAGGTGTATGAGAGTGTTGTGCTTACAGGTAACAGGGGAGATATTCGTGAAGTAACCGGGAGGAACTGTTGAAACTGCCAGGGTAATCGCTGTAGCTGTTGCGAGGGTAGGCTAATCGCCCGCTGAATGCCACTATTATTTTGGATTCCTGCTAGACTGGGCATTTATGTTTAAGCTGCCAGTGAGGCTGAAATGCAACAAGAAACGATACGTTATGTGTTGGTGTGGTCGGGTTGGGTACGCCTAGCTCACGCGCTGATTGCTGCCGGAGTGCTGTTTTTATTGGCAAGCGCGTGGGCATTGCAACAGGGCGTTGTGGATCCTGAATTCTGGCGCGATTGGCACATGATTGTGGGGCAATTGGTGTTGGTTGCGTTGGTGGGGCGAGTCATTTTGATGTTTTTGCTGCCCGGTACGGCGAATTGGCGAGCATTTCTGCCTGATAAGGCGCAATGGGCGGCTATGAAGCAAATGGCGTTATTTTACCTGAGTTTTGCACGGTTTCCGTTGCCCAATTGGTATGGGCATAATCCGTTTTGGCGCGTGATTTACCCGCTGTTTTGGTCGGTGTTGCTGGTGTGTGCGGTGACAGGGTTGTTTTATAACGCACCGTATCAATTTTTGGGAATGTCGATGTTTGGGCTACATGGCGGCTTGGCGAGCTTGATTCTGTGGTTTACCCTAGCGCATGTGGTGGCAGTGGTATTGCATGACTTGAAAGGCAAGGGTGCAAGTATCTCCGGCATTATCAATGGCTACCGTTATTTTCATGTGGAAACACCTGCCGCCAGTGTGAAGCCGCCGTCTTCAGGCAAAGCTTCGATCACGCATGTGTCGATTGCGAGCATTCAGAAGCCGCCTAAGCCTTAAGTTCCAGCCGTTTGAGACGCGCTTCTAAGCGATCAGCATCCATCCGCAGCGTATCGACTTCATCCAGATACCTGCGGATTTCGGCTTCAGCGGGCAATAATCGCGCTTCTTCCTGCAAATATTCTTGGGTATTCAAACGCATCGCGTGGGCGGAATCGTCCAGCCAGCCTTTGGTGTCGCGTGCCAACTGCCCCATTTGGTGTGCAATCACATCGCCGACTGCGCGTGACAGCAGTTCTTCCCAATCCACGTCGATTTCGCGCAAGATTTGGCTGAAGCGATTGCCCAAGCCCATGTCGCCGTCGATTTTAATGCTGTTGGCTAACATGGCTTTGCCGGTATCTTCCGCAGCGGATAAGCGCATCAATGCCAGTGCCGAGCCGTGAATGGTGACATCGGGTTCGGCTGCATACTCCGTGGTCACACGTACAGTGTCATCCGTGGGTAGAAAATACAGTTGGAGATCAGGGTTGCTGATGTGTAAGCAAATCAGCTTGCCTTGCAAGCTTTGCAAGCGTGTTAAAGCAGTGCCGTGGCTGGCTTTATCCAATTGCAACCAAGCGTTGAAGGCGGTTTCGAGCGTGGCAGTCAGGGCGGCGAATAACATAGCGAATTCCTCTCTGTAGACGGTTTAGCATAACGTATCTGCACGGTTATTTGCATCCAAACCCGGTGTTGATGCGTAATAGCATAAACCAAGGAGGCATTAATATGTTAATCAAACGCCCATTCGATCTGACTGACAACGCCGTGACCGACTACGCGCTTTACCAGCGGCGTCGCGATTTTCTGAAAACGCTGGGGGGGATGGCTTTAATCGGGGCAAGCGGTTTGCCCTTGAGTGCAGCGGCGAAATCAACGTTTTCGACCGATGAAGAACAAACGCCTTTTGAAGACATTACTACCTACAACAATTTTTATGAATTTGGTACGGATAAAAGCGACCCGGCTCGGTACGCCAGCATGATGAAAACGTCACCCTGGAGCGTTACCGTCGATGGCGAATGTGCCAAACCCGGCAAACTTAACCTAGAAGACATTCTCAAACCGCACAGCAAGGAAGAGCGTATTTACCGCTTGCGGTGCGTGGAAGGCTGGTCGATGGTCATTCCTTGGCTCGGCTTTCCACTGGCAGATTTGCTGAAACGTTTTGAACCAACGTCCAAAGCCAAATACGTGAGTTTTGAAACCCTGTTTGACCCGGAACAAATGCCGGGGCAAAAACGCAATGTGCTCGACTGGCCTTACGCGGAAGGCTTGCGCATGGATGAGGCGATGCACCCGTTGAGTTTTATGGCAACGGGTTTGTACGGCAAAGATTTGCTGAATCAAAACGGTGCACCGTTGCGCTTGGTTGTACCCTGGAAATACGGTTTTAAAAGCATTAAATCCATTGTCAAAATCAGTTTTGTGGAAGAACAGCCGGATACCAGTTGGGGGCGCTCGGCTCCCGGTGAATACGGGTTCTATTCCAATGTGAACCCTGAAGTTGATCACCCGCGCTGGAGCCAGCGTAAAGAGCGCCGCATCGGTGAATTCCGCAAGCGCGACACCTTAATGTTCAACGGTTATGCCGAACAGGTAGCGAGTTTGTACAGCGGCATGGATTTACGGAAGAACTACTGATGCGTGCGCTAATTTCTGTTCAGATTCGTGAGCCGTATTTTACTAAAGTCTTCAAGCCGGTTGTGTTTGCATTGGCACTACTGCCACTGGCGTTGTTAGGCTGGGGGGTGTGGCAAGATACCTTGGGGGCTAACCCGATTGAAACGGTTACGCGCAGTTTGGGGGAGTGGACGTTACGGTTTTTGCTGCTAACGTTATTGCTCTCCCCCCTGCGGCGGGCAACAGGCTGGGTTCAAGGGATACGCTTGCGGCGTATGCTTGGTCTGTTTGCCTTTTTTTATGGTGTGTTGCATTTGCTGAGTTATTTGTGGCTTGACCAGTTTTTTGATTGGGCGGAAATTTGGTATGACATTGTGGAACGCCCCTTCATTACGGTGGGGATGTTGGCGTTTTTACTGATGACACCATTGGCACTGACATCCTTCAAAGCCGCGATCCGCAAGTTAGGGCGCAACTGGCAACGGCTGCATACACTGATTTATCCCTTAACCGCGTTGGGCGTGTTGCACTTTTGGTGGTTGGCAGATAGCAAGGCACGCACGGAAGTGCCGCTGATTTACGCGGTATTGTTGGCAATATTGCTGGGCGAACGGCTATGGCGCTGGTTTGCCCCGCGCTTTAATAAGACACCAGTAACTCATTAATTTCGTTCACTTCCTGACGAATGCGGCGCATTACCGGCAATAAGCCTAAAAATATCTCGAACAGTTTGGCATCTAAGTGTGAGCCGGTCATGTTGCCCATGAGTTCTAGCGCTTCGGCTTCACTGAGCGCTTTTTTGTAAACGCGCTCGTGTACCAAGGCATCGTAAATATCGACGATGGCGGTGATACGTGCCGAAACGGGGATTTCTTCGCCAATCAACCCGCGAGGGTAGCCGGAACCGTCCCATTTTTCGTGGTGGCACAGCGCAATATCGGCGGCCATGTCGAGCACGGGGATGTGGGAATCTTGCAGCATTTTTGCGCCAATTTCGGTATGGCGTTTCATAATGGCGAATTCGGTGTCGGTGAGTTTGCCTTTTTTCAGCAAGATACGGTCGGGAATGCCGATTTTGCCAATGTCGTGCATGGGGGCAGCAATGCGAATGTCGTCAATCTGTTGGGTTTCCCAACCTAAGGCTTTGCCCATCGCGGCGGCGTATAAACCAATGCGTTTGACGTGTGCGCCGGTTTCTTCGTCGCGGTAACTGGTGAGGCTGACCAGTTTGATGGCGATTTCTTCTTCGCGCTGTTTGATTTTGAGGGTGCGCTTTTGGACTTCGTTTTCGAGTTTTTCTTGGGTGAGCAAGCCTTCGCGGAGTTGTTGCAGGTGGCTGACTTCTTTGCGGTATTTTTCACCTAGGTTGTTGAGCAGCAATACCGCTTGCCCGTCCACCCATAAGGCATTGGCTTCTAGGGCGAGTTCATTGCCGAGTTCGTCGGTTTCTACCCAAACACCGGAGGAGAGCGGGGTGGCGTTCCGTGCTTGCCAATGTTGTTCGGCATCGTCGATAAAACAAGTGAGGTAGGGGAAAGCGTCGGTGAGCGAGCATTCAGCCGCAGCGGATTGTCCCAAGAAAAACACCAGCCAGTCAGGCATGTGGGTGAGAAGCTGAAAAGATTCACGGTTGCGCTGGCAGAATACTGCAATATTCAGTGAGGTACAGATACTGGCGAGGAGCTTATCCATGATGATCTCCTGATTGTTCGAGCAGTTTCAGGAACATGCTGTCAACGCCTACATTCTGTTTAGCGCTGGTTTCGACGATAGGGTGTCCTAATTGATGCAGGTGCTGGTGTTGTGGGGCTTCGAGCTGCCAGGTGGGTTTTAGGTCAGCTTTGTTGAGTGCAAACACCGCTGGCAAGTCGCCAACCGTGGTTTTTACCATGTTATGGATGGCGAGTGCGGTTTCATACGAATGCGGGCGGGTGGGGTCAATCACGATAATGTAGCCGGACATGCCGCGTAAATACGCAGTGCGGATGCTGGTGAAATCGTCTTCCCCAGCAATGTCCCAAATCATCAGGGAATGCGTTTTGCCGTTGAATTCAAGCTGCTTTTTGTCGATTTTGACGCCAACGGTGGTGAGGTATTTGTCACTGAACAAGCTGTCAACATAGCGGCGGATTAGGCTGGTCTTGCCAACTGAGAAGGAGCCTAACAGGCATATTTTTTGCTGGATCACGGTTTCCCTCTCTGGTGTTAGTAAAGGCTGACGCGGTAATGGGCACTGCGTTCGTTTTTCTGCAAGTCGCTGGGCAGCCCCGGATGCTGTGCGCCATAAGCGACGAGCATGAAGGCAGGCACACCTGAGGTTATTAGGGCTGTGCGTAAATTGTCAGCACGTTGTTGCGCCAATTGACGATTAAGCGTGTCATTGCCGCTGCCATCCACGTTGCCGACAATCATGATTTGCGGGGTTTTGCCCATGCGTTGCGCTGTTTGCAGCAGTTCGCCGAGGTGTTTGCCGAGTGCAATAAGGGCGGGGTGTTGGGGGGTAACTTCCGCTGTGGCTTTTTCAAACGGGTAGCTGGCGGTTTCTATCTGCCGGGTGAGCGTGCTCAAGGTCGCGGTATCGGTGGCGATTTGTTGTGCACTGCGCTGCTGTTGTTGGGTTTGTTGCTCAAGCAGGGTTTGCAGAGATGTTTGCACGGTGGCGTATTGGGTTTGCTGCTGTGCCAACTGTTCGCGTAATGCTTGCAACGTGGCTTGTTGCGCTTGTTCTGCCAGCGCTTGTTGCTGTGCCAGCGCTGCTTGGGCTTGTTGGTATTGGTAAACCCACCAGCCGAGTGCGCCCGCGATGGTGGCAAGTAACAGGTATGCTAACCAAGGCGGGCGTTTTTCGCGCTGTTTTTGCTTTTTGATGAGGCAATGATGCAGCAATGGCTCTGTGCCGGTAAACGCGCTGGCATCGCCTTGATAATCTTGTAGGGGCTGGCGGTATTGTTGGTGAATGGTTTCCACGGTTTCGGCGAGCAGTGTGCGTAATTCAGCGGGTACTGTGCCGCGTATGACGACGGCGAGTACCGCGTGTGGACTGTGTTCGATCAAGACAGTGAGTTCACCCAGACGCAGGGTGTCGAGCGTGTCTTCGCCAGCGACGGCGAAGGAGTCTTTGATAAAGTCCTGAATGGCGGTCAACATGCCGGAGATGATTTCCGGGTCTTTGCTGGTGACATTTTCGGAAACCACATGCTGTAACAGCAAGCCGGTGTCATGGTGTATCAGGAAGACTTGTTCCACCTGATACACCAAGGTGCGCAGCATGGCAATTTGCGCATACGACTGCCCGGTACGCCATGCATCCAGGCGCCAGCGCCATGAGCGTACCGAGAGGCTTTGTTCGAGCAGGCGGTTGAAATTTTCCAGCGCTTCGTTCAGGGCTTGTTGGATGGATTTGCGGATGGCAGGTCCCATGACGGGGTAAAGCACATCAGCAAAGCGCTTGGGATCACTGCTAATGGCGTGGCTCATCGCACGCTCAACCGTTGGAGCTAACGCTGTGGATACGCCGCCATCGTGGGCTTCACGTTGTTGCAGCGCTTCGGCAATAATGCTGGCAACCCTGGCGGTGTAGCGTTCCGAGTTTTCAAATTGCGCTTTTAATGCCAGCAGGGCATCGTAGTCCTTGCCGAACAGTAGGTTGCGCAACTGAGTAATATCGGGCGTGCCTTGCATGACTTATGCCTTGTCACCTGCCAGTTGATGGCTGACGTTTTCTAGCAGCGAAGCCAGCATCTTGCGATCGGCTTTGTCTTGGCGCAGTTGTTCAGCGGCTTGTTTGAGTTGAGTCAATAAGTCGTTACGTTGCTCTTCCATGATTTGGCTGAGCAGTTTGGATTCTTCGGTGATGCGCTCATTCAGCGTGGTTTCGCTGCTGTGCAGTTGGCGTTGCAGGCTTTCTATGCCTTTGCTGCTGTGCTCGAAATGTTTGCGGGCAGTCGCGCTGTCTGCCATGCGGGCTTTGGCTTCCTGATCCAGCAGGTCTTGCAGCATGTGAATTTCGTGGTTGATGCTATCCATATTTTTGCGCATTTCGTCGCGCACGGAATTCGTCCACACTTTGACGAAACGTTCGAGATTGGCTAAGCGCTTTTCGTTTTCACGCGCTTGTTCGCCAAACAGGATGTTGCGCACCATGTCGAGATTTTTGTCTTGGACAGGCGGTGCAAAGTCGAGGTCTGCTTCTGTTGTAGTCATGGGGATAGCCCTTGTTTTTATTATTGGGAATGCCCGCGACCTTAGCATTAGTGCGATGTGGTCGCCAGTTTTCCTGATATTTGGTTAACTCCCTTAGTATCTGTCACAGAATAACCGTACAACGCTAGGTGCTGTTATTATCGTGCGATCTCGATGTCAAGCAACCACAGGAGTCCATAGTGGAGAATACCGCTAATGCCCATAATCATGCCCTCATTCACGATCCATCAACCTATCTCATTGAAAAAGAGCCGTATTATGTGCCAGTGAACAATGAGATCACGCTGTTTGAAGCCGCTTACGCCAACCATTTGCCCTTGTTGTTGAAAGGCCCGACGGGCTGCGGCAAAACCCGTTTCATGGAATACATGGCCTGGCGGTTGCGCCGCCCGATGATTACGGTGTCGTGTCATGACGATTTGACGACTTCCGATTTGGTGGGGCGTTATTTGGTGAAAAACGGCGAAACGGTGTGGGTCGATGGTCCGTTAACGCGAGCGGTACGTTCCGGCGGTATTTGTTACCTCGATGAAATTGTCGAGGCGCGTAAGGATACGATGGTGGTGATTCACCCACTGGCGGATGATCGGCGCATTATGCCGATTGA
>JBEUIR010000074.1:0-9351 GCA_040415395.1 Candidatus Thiothrix namsaraevi | reverse complement strand
GCGTTTGCCCTTTTACGCGCTGCGGCGGTTTTTTATTGAGCATACCCCTAAAATACGCCTTTTATGCCGCAAAACACGGCAAAAGAATCTACAAAATGTGGTGTAATCCTTAAAAATGTTTGTTCTGATGATTGCTTGATGATTTGTATTCACGCTAAACTCATGGCGTTTGTACAACAACGGAGGAGTGTTATATATGTTGGATAAATCTGCAAAGGCCTATTGGGCAGCGAATGTTCGCTTGCTCTCTATGTGCCTTGTCATCTGGTTCATCGTGTCGTTTGGTTTTGGCATTTTGTTAGTTGATCAACTGAATACCATCCAACTCGGCGGTTATAAACTTGGCTTCTGGTTCGCCCAGCAAGGTTCTATCTATGTCTTCGTGGCTTTGATCTTCTTCTATGCATGGCGCATGGGACAAATCGACCGCCAATTTGACGTTCACGAATAAGGGAGAATCGTATGTCAGAACTTCAAATCTGGACTTATATTGTCGTCGGTCTAAGCTTTGCGCTGTACTTCGGTATTGCGTTCTGGGCGCGTGCTGGTTCTACCAGTGAATTCTACGTAGCGGGTGGCGGCATCGGCCCTGTCCAAAACGGCATGGCTACTGCGGCAGACTGGATGTCTGCGGCATCTTTCATCTCCATGGCAGGTTTGCTCGCGTTCGGTGGCTATGACAACTCCGCATACCTGATGGGTTGGACGGGTGGCTACGTACTGATGGCGATGTTGCTGGCTCCTTACCTGCGTAAGTTTGGCAAGTTTACCGTTCCCGAGTTCATCGGCGACCGTTATTACTCACAAACTGCACGGGTCGTGGGCGTTATCTGCTTGATCATCATCTCCGTTACTTATGTAATCGGTCAGATGCGTGGTGTAGGCGTTACCTTCTCGCGCTTCCTAGAAGTATCGGTTGACGTGGGGCTGTATTTTGGTATGGGTATCGTCTTCGTTTACGCCGTATTGGGCGGGATGAAAGGTATCACTTATACCCAGATCGCACAGTATGTGGTTCTGATCCTGGCTTATACGGTTCCTGCGGTATTCATTTCCCTCAACCTGACTGGCAACCCTTTACCGCAATTGGGCTTGGGTTCAGAAATGGCTGACGGCGTTTACCTGTTAGACAAACTGGATCAGGTCGTCACTGACCTCGGCTTCAAGGCTTACACTCTCCAGCAAGGCAGCACCATCAACCTGTTCATGCTCACCATGACCCTGATGATCGGTACTGCGGGTCTGCCTCACGTTATCATCCGTTTCTTCACCGTAGCAAAAGTCTCTGATGCACGTATTTCTGCTGGTTGGGCATTGATCTTCATCGCGGCTCTGTACACCACTGCACCTGCGGTAGGTGCTATGGCACGTCTGAACCTGATAAACACCGTACAAACCGGTGAAATTGGCTCACCGGATGGCAACTTGGCGTTTGCTGACCGCCCAGAATGGATGAAAACTTGGGAAAAAACCAAGCTTTTGGAAATGGCTGACAAAAACGGCGATGGCAAAATCCAGTACTACAACGACGGTGGTCTCTCTGATGCAACCGCAGCATTGGCTAAAGCCCAGAAAGACGGCGGCGACGTAGCAGCAGCGCAAAAGAAGCTGGATGAAGTCAAAGCCAAGCACGATGAGAAGTGGGGCAAATTTGGTTGGAACGGTAACGAAATCACCAAAGTTGACCGCGACATCATGGTTCTTGCCAACCCTGAAATTGCCAACCTGCCTAACTGGGTTATCGCCTTGGTAGCAGCGGGTGCAATCGCAGCGGCACTGTCTACGGCGGCTGGTTTGTTGCTGGCGATCTCTTCTGCGATTTCGCATGACTTGATCAAGAGCATTATCAACCCGAACATTTCTGAGAAGAATGAACTGTTGGCTTCTCGTATTGCCATGGCATTTGCTATCGTCATTGCAGGCTGGATGGGGATGAACCCACCGGGCTTCGCGGCGGAGGTAGTGGCCTTGGCATTCGGTTTGGCGGCTGCCACCATCTTCCCTGTGTTGATGATGGGTATCTTCTCTAAGCGTATGAACACTCAAGGTGCAGTAGCCGGTATGATTGCGGGTCTGCTCGTTACCGTTATCTACATCTTCTGGTTCAAAGGCTGGTTCTTCGTCAAGGGTACTGAAATGGCTGCGAGCAAACCAGAAAACTGGTTCATGGGCATTTCCCCTGAAGCGTTTGGTACTGTCGGTGCAATGGTGAACTTTACGGTTGCGTTTGTCGTTTCCCGTGTAACGCCACCACCACCGGAGCATATCCAACACTTGGTCGAAGACGTGCGTATCCCTCGTGGTGCAGGCGCGGCGACTGGTCACTAAACCGATTCTCCACTCGGTTTGAAAAAAGGCTCCTTCGGGAGCCTTTTTTTATGGACAATCAACGGTAATAAGCCAAACTATTCTTGGAAGGTTTTACCCTAACCGGTGTACTTGTGATAGAAAGTAAGGTTTTACGCAAGTGCAGCAACCGAAGCGGAATAGTCGAATGCCATACATTGTGTTACTTTCCATCGCCCTCTCTATCTTCTGGCTATTTATGTGACTTTTTAGCAACATTTGATACATTTACGACACTAACCCGCGTATCATTTGTGTTACCCTTGCGATTCCTAGGAACCAAAACACTGGTCACACAATGAAAAAAAATCTGCTTATCATCGCTTTATTGAGCTTTATGCTAAGTGGCTGTAGCCTCTTGCTGCACATTGAAGAACAGCAAACGATTGCCATCTATGATCGTGCCAATCCAGCGGTAGTATGCATTCACGCTGAGGAACAAGAGTCGGATGCGTTCGGGGAAATTGCCACGGGTACTGGCTTCCTTTGGGATACAAAAGGACATATTGTCACTACCCAACATTTGGTTTCTGGTTATGAAACCCTGACCGTCAGCTTTGAAAATCAAGGTACACGGCAAGCTGACGTGATTAATTCGGACAACGAATACGATTTAGCCGTCTTAAAACTGCGTGACACCACAAATCTGCCCTCCCCCGCTCGCACCCGTAGCAGCAAAGATTTAAAAATCGGGCAACACGTTTACAGCATCAGTAATGCCTTCGATTTAGGTCGTAGTTTCACCTCTGGTATCGTTTCTGCTTTGGGGCGTAATTTCGGCGACCCGCAAACCGGTGGTATTGGCAACTTGATCCAAACCGATGCTGCCATTAACCCCGGCAGTTCCGGCGCACCTTTGCTAGACAGCAGCGGGCGAGTTATTGGGGTGAATGTTGCCATTTACAGCCTATCGGGAGGTTCAGATGGGATTGGTTTTGCCGTGCCGATGGATGTGGTTCGCCAGATTGTGCCGCGTTTGATCAATACCCCCAAAACACTGTAACAGCATTAGCCATTATTTTTGAAGCTTTTTGCACATACCAGAAAATCCTGATAGATTGGAAATCACTATCATAACAGTAGATCGTTAGCCGTATGCGCAAGCACCTTGTCACATTCCTCATCCTGCTGATGGCTGCCTTGCCAGTCTGGTCAGCGGCGATGGTGTGCCACCATGTGCAAACCCAGCCGCAAATGACAACGGTGATCGACGCACCAAGCACGGGGCATCATTGCCACCTTGAAGTGCAAAAACAGCAGCCCCAGCAAGCCGGGCAAATCTGCGCTGATGCTTGCTATTGCGACCAGCTTCAACATGCACAATTCATTTTAAGCCTGCCGGTATTGCCTACTGAGCTACCGACGCACCGTTTCATTCCGCCAATGCTCTCCCTACAAGTATTGCCAGAACCCACTGACATACCCTACCGCCCCCCGATTGCCTGAACTGTAGGTCGGACCTCAGTCCGACACCCTCTCCCAACGTTGTTTTTGTCGGGCTAAAGCCCAATCTACAGTTCAGGAAAAAATCATGAAAAAACAGATAATTGCCGCATTAAGCGGCTGCTTGCTCATGGGTATGGCAAGCCTCCCCTTACCCGCGTTGGCGCACGGTGGCGAAGACCACAGCCACGACGAGGAACCCCCTACCCCTATCGTCGCCCCCGCCAACAGCGGGATACGCTGGGAATTGAATTCACCCGACGTGGAACTGCTCGGCATCATTCACGACGACAAACTCACCCTGTATGCCAGCCATTTCCGTGACAACACCCCTATTCCCAATGCCAAAATCGAGTTGGAAAGCAAGGGACAAACACTACTGCTGCAAACGGATACCAACGGCATCGGTGAAACACAAGCCACATGGTTGCAGCAAGCGGACAAACACGAATTGCTGGCAACGGTGCAAGCCAAAGGTGTCAACGATTTGCTGGCTGGCAGGCTAACGTTCAGCAACGGTGCAGCACAAGCAACCCGCTTGAGCGATGGCAGCGTGTTTATGCCACAAGCCTCCCAGCAGATACTCGACTTACGCACTGCCATCGGCAAACCGCAAAGCGTTGCCCACAGCATCACCCTTAACGGAGTCGTGGTCAGTGACCCGAATGCCAGTGCCATCATTCAACCAACCCTGGGCGGGCGTGTGCTTGCCCCGCCGCAGGGTTTCCCCACCTTGGGCAGTCGTGTGGAAAAAGGGCAAACCCTCGCCATCCTCGAACCCGCCGCCAGCAATACCGACAAGGGCGACCAGCAAGACAAGATCGCGGAAGTCCGTTCCGAACTGGCACTCGCCGAAAAAAACGCCGCACGGCTCAGCAGCATTGCCGGGGTTATCCCACAAATGGAAGTCGATGCCGCCCGCAACACCGCCGACACCCTCAAAGCCCGCCTTAAAGCCCTGCAAGGCAGCCTCGCGCAACAGCCACAAACCCTAACCGCACCACTCTCCGGCGTTATCAGCAGTGCCAACGTCACGCTGGGGCAACAAGCCAATGCAGGCGATACCCTGTTTAACATCATCGACCCCGCTCGTTTACACGTTGAAGCCCTCGCCTACGATGCGGGTTTAGCGGGGCAAATCACCGGCGCAACCGCCACCCTCAACGGGCAAACCCTAACGCTGGCATTTATCGGCAGCAGCCAGCAATTACGCAACCAAGCCCTCCCGTTGCGATTTAAGGTGGAGACTGTCACACAACCAAGAACCTCACCCCCTAGCCCCCTCTCCTTGACAGGAGAGGGGGAACAAGAACGGGCTTTTTCTTCCTCTTCCTCCCCCTCTCCTGTCAAGGAGAGGGGGGCGGGGGGTGAGGTTCTTCTGCGACAGCCGACACTCACCATCGGTCAACCCCTAAAACTCACCGTACACACCCGCACCACCATCCAAGGCACACCCGTGCCTGCCAGCAGCTTGGTCAACAATAACCAACAACAGCCAACCGTGTGGGTAAAAACCGCTGCCGAACGCTTCACCTCTCATCTGGTCAACGCGCAAACGCTGGATGCTGACACCTTGGTGATTACCGAAGGTTTGCCCAACAGCAGTATCCGTGTGGTGACTAACGGCGCGGCGTTGCTGTCGCAAGTGCGCTAGGGGGCTGCCATGTTTAATGCCATTATTGATGTCAGCCTGAAACAACGGCTATTCGTACTCATGGGAGCCGTACTGTTGCTGCTCTACGGGCTGTTTACCCTGCGGCAATTGCCGGTGGATGTATTCCCCGACCTCAACAAGCCGACTGTCACCTTGATGACCGAAGCACACGGCATGGCACCGGAAGAAGTCGAACAACTGGTCACATTCCCGCTGGAAACGGCAATGAACGGCTTGGAAGGCGTGACGCGAGTGCGTTCGGTTTCCGGGGTGGGGCTGTCGATTGTGTACGTGGAATTTGGCTGGGGGACGGATATTTACCGCAACCGCCAGCAGGTTTCCGAACGGCTGGGGGCAGTTAGCAGCCAGTTGCCTGCCGAGGTTGTGCCGCAGATGTCGCCGATCAGTTCGATCATGGGGGAGATTTTGCTGGTGGCGATGACGGTGGAAGATGGCAAGGCAACGCCGATGGAGGTGCGGGATTTGGCGGAGTGGGTGGTGCGCCCGCGCTTGCTGGGGATTCCGGGGGTATCGCAAGTGATCCCGATGGGCGGTGAAGTGCGCCAGTACCGCATTACCCCGGATGTGGCGAATATGGAACGCTTGCAAATCAGCCTTGACCAGTTACAAACGACGCTGCACGGCTTTGCCAGCAATACCAGCGGCGGCTTTCTGGAAACACAGTCACAGGAGTACCTGATCCGCAATATCGGGCGCACTACCCGACTGGAAGACATGCAACAACTGGTGGTAGCGCATCGTGACAACGTGCCGATTTTGCTGCAACAGGTGGCGCAAGTGGAATTTGCCGCCGGGGTGAAACGCGGGGAAGCCAGCTTCATGGGCAAGCCTGCGGTTATCCTGTCGGTACAAAAACAACCCGGTGTCGATACAGTCAAACTGACCAGCGAAGTGGAAGCGGCACTGGCAGAACTCAACCGCACTATGCCAGCGGGCATCAAGGCGGACAACCTGCTGTTCAAGCAAGCCAATTTTATTGAAGCCGCCATCAACAATGTGGAAGAAGCCTTGCGTGACGGGGCAATCATGGTGGTGATTGTGCTGTTTTTATTCCTGCTGAATGTGCGCACCACTGTGATTTCCTTGACTGCCATCCCGCTGTCATTGTTGGCGGCAGCGTTGGTGTTCCATGCGTTTGGCTTGTCGGTCAACACCATGACACTGGGCGGTTTGGCGATTGCCTTGGGCGAACTGGTGGATGATGCGGTGGTGGATGTGGAAAACGTGCTGCGCCGCCTGCGCCAAAATGCCTTGCGACCACAACCGTTGCCTGCCTTGCAGGTGATTGCGGCAGCATCAAAAGAAGTGCGTTCCGGGGTGGTGTATGCCACGCTGATTGTGGTGTTGGTGTTCGTGCCGCTGTTCTTTCTGGCGGGGATTGAGGGGCGGTTGTTTACACCGCTGGGCATTGCCTACATTGTGTCGATACTGGCGAGCCTGGGGGTGGCGGTTACGGTCACGCCGGTGTTGTGTTATTACTTGTTGGGGGTAGGAGCGGTTCGCGAACCGCCCCTACGGAACTGCCACGACTCCCCGCTAGTCCGCTTCCTCAAACGCCTCGACACCCGCGTGCTGTATTGGTCATTCCGTCATGTCAGGCTATTGCTCAGCGGCGCGTTGATGGTGGTGTTGATTGCTATTGCCAGCATTCCGTTTTTCCCGCGTGCGTTCTTGCCCGCGTTTAATGAGGGTACGTTGACGATCAGCATGATGTTGCAACCGGGCATTTCGCTGACGGAATCCAACCGCATTGGTACGCTGGCAGAAAACCTATTGCTGCAAGTACCGGAGGTGAAACAGGTCGGGCGGCGTACCGGACGCGCCGAATTGGATGAACACGCCGAAGGGGTGCATTCCAGTGAAATTGATGTGGATCTGGAACCGTCAGAACGGGGACGTGATGCGGTATTAGCGGACATCCGCACGCGCTTGGCAGTGATTCCGGCTTCCGTCAATATCGGGCAACCGATTTCGCACCGTCTGGATCACATGCTCTCCGGGGTCAGGGCGCAAATTGCCTTGAAAGTGTTTGGCGATGACACCGACACCTTGCGCAGTCTGGCAACGGAACTGCAAACCCGCTTGGCGGCGATTCCCGGCGTGGTCGATTTGCAGCTCGAAAAACAGGTGCGCATCCCGCAATTGCAGGTACGGGTGGATTACAGCAAAGTGCAGCAATACGGTGTTACCCCTGCCAGCATCAATCAGGCACTCGAAACCCTTGCCAATGGCGCAACCGTTGCCCAAGTGCTGGACAATAACCGCCGCGCCGATGTAGTGATTCGCCTGCAAGACGCTGACCGCACTGCCCACGGCTTACGCAACTTATTGGTGGAAACCCATTCCGGTTACATCCCCTTGCAGCAAATTGCCAGTATCGAAGACAGCAGCGGCCCCAACCAAATCGTGCGCGAAAACAGCCGCCGCCGCATGGTGCTGTCTGCCAATGCCGCCGCTGACGCGGATATGGCAGCGGTGGTGCAGGCGATTCGGGCAGAATTGGCAACGTTTCCGCTTCCCGAAGGCTACTTCACCCGCTTTGAAGGGCAATTTCAAGCGCAAGAGGAAGCCACCCAACTCATTGCCATGCTTGCGTTGGTGTCGCTGACGTTGATTTTTCTGGTGTTGTACAGCCGTTACCAGTCCAGTGTGTTGGCTCTCATTATCATGGGGAATATTCCGCTGGCTCTGGTGGGCGGCGTGGTGGCTTTATGGCTGGCGGGGCAAACGCTATCGGTGGCAAGTTTGGTGGGCTTTATCACGCTGGCGGGAATTTCGACCCGTAACGGCATCCTCAAAATCAGCCATTACATTAATCTGGTGCGGCATGAAGGCGAAACCTTCGGCATTTCCATGATCGTGCGCGGCAGTCTGGAACGTTTGACGCCGGTACTGATGACCGCGCTGGTGGCAGCTTTCGCGCTGTTACCGCTGCTGCTGGCGGGCGGCGATCCGGGCAAGGAAATCCTCTACCCGGTGGCATTAGTCATTTTCGGCGGGTTGGTCAGTTCCACCCTGCTGGACACCCTGCTTACTCCGGTGCTGTTTTACCGCTGGGGCGAGCGACCATTACACCATTTGTTATCCACTCAAGGAGATTCTCATGAAACTGTTTAAAACCACCCTGTTTGCTGCCTCACTGTTAATCGCAGGCTACGCGCTGGCACACACCGATGAATACCTCGATAGCCAACCAACCCCACATGGCGGACAAATGCGCATGACCGATGCCTACCATCTCGAACTGGTGGTCAAGGACAAGGAACTCACGGTTTACGTGATGGATCATGGGAATGAGGCGCAACCCAGTGCGGGCATGACTGCTACTGCCACAATACTGTCTGGCGAAACCAAAACCGAGGTAAAGCTGGAACCGGCAGAAGAAAACCTGCTGAAAGGCACGGGTGACTTCAAGATCAGCGATGACATGAAAGTGGTGCTGTCGGTTACGCCTGCGCCGCTGACCGTGCGTTATACGCCGTTCCAGAAACCTCAGGCAGAAACACCGAAGCAATAGGGAGCAAACCCAGTTACCTAACTAACGTCGCCCGTTCGCTTTAAATAAGCCATACGGGCTAATTTTAACAATAAGACAATCCAAGGTACGGCATGAAGCAGTAAATCAAAGATGTCGATCGGCTTGCTCAGTGTGCCTACGCCGAGCATTTTTAACTTTTCCCACAAGTGTGGCTCAGGAACAAAGGGGGCTAAACCAAGCGTCAGGGCGACCAGCAGTAGCAGGACAACAGGTATATTATCAATCAGGTGCAAAATTTTAGTCATCATAAGCTTGACATCCTCCCCTCCCTAAAGGAAGGGGATTCCTACTGCATTCAGCTAGATAGCTGACTTACTTCGGTGAGTTCCTGCTTCACAGAGCGACTTAA
>JBEUIR010000073.1:0-9470 GCA_040415395.1 Candidatus Thiothrix namsaraevi | reverse complement strand
AATCTGGAGGGTATAAGTGCTTATTTGACAAGGCGTAGCTGCCACTTTTTGCCGTTCATCCACAGAGTTATCCACAGGTTCTGTGCATAACCCGAATTTCCGCTTATGTAGCAAGTAGTTGTTAAGGTTTCCGCAAGCTCCCCCCAAAATTAGGCGGTACACGCCGACGCACATTCCGCGTAATTCGGCTAAACTGCCTGTCATGAATCAAACCGCCTATACCCTCCAGATTGCAGTGCCACGCCCGCTGCGCACCTTGCTTAGTTACACGTATAACGCCGATGCCGCGCCACCGGTCGGGACGCGCGTTCTCGTGCCGTTTGGCAAGCAACAGTCTGTCGGTTTGGTGATCAGCGCCGAACGTGCGCCGGAGACTGACAACCCCGATGCGCCGTTTACCATCAAGCCAGTGGATGCCGTGCTGGATGAGACACCCCTGCCCGATACGCACTTGCTGGAATTATTGCAATGGGCAGCACGTTATTACCACCATCCTGTGGGCGAAGTGATTTTTTCTGCCTTGCCCGTTGCGTTGCGCAAACCGAAACCACTCTCCACCCGTTTGCAAAAATTGCTGCTGTCATCAGCACCGACCACTACAACGTCACCCGACACCACCCGCTTGCAACTAACGGACGAACAACAACAATGCCTGCAAGACATCCAGCAATGGAATGCACAAACCCCGCGTCGCCCAATTCTATTGCACGGCATTACCGGCAGCGGCAAAACCGAAATTTACCTGCGCCTGATTGCGCCACTGTTTGCGGCGGGTAAACAAGTGCTGGTCATCGTGCCCGAAATCGGTTTGACCCCACAATTGCTGTTACGTTTTGCCCGCTTTTTTGGCGATACCCCGATGGCATGTTTGCATTCCGGTTTGAGTGATGGCGAACGCCTCAAAGCCTGGTTGCAAGCGCGTAGCGGCGTGGCGCAAATCATTATCGGCACACGCTCGGCGATTTTTACCCCAGCGCCACAGCTTGCGCTGATTGTGATTGACGAAGAGCATGATGCTTCCCTCAAACAACAGGAAGGCTTTCGCTACCACGCCCGCGATTTGGCGATTAAACGCGCCCACATGCTGGATATTCCCATCGTCATGGGAACTGCCACCCCGTCGTTGGAAGCACTCTACAATGCCCAAACTGCCCGCTTTCATTACGCCCGGCTGGAGCGTCGCCCCGGCACGACGCGCAAACCCGATTTGCAAATTCAGGATACCCGCCCATTTGAATTACAAGCCGGGTTAACCCCGCACAGTTTGCAAGCATTACGAGACACCTTAGCGCGTGGCGAACAGGCGATGGTGTTCCTCAACCGCAGAGGGTTTGCGCCCACGCTGTTTTGCCCATCGTGTGGTTGGCACGCCAGTTGCCACCATTGCAGCGTGAATATGACCTGGCACGCGCGGCGTAACCGCTTGGTTTGCCACCATTGCGGTGCAGAACAAGCCACCCCGTTGCAATGCCCGGTGTGCAAAAACCCCAAACTCACTACCCAAGGTCAAGGCACGGAACGGCTGGAACTCACCCTGCAAACCACGTTTCCCGATGCCCTCGTGGTGCGTATTGACCGCGACAGCACCAGCCGCAAAGGTCAGCTCGAAGACAAACTCAGCACGGTGCGCAGCAATGACCCGCTGCTTCTAGTCGGCACGCAAATGTTGGCAAAAGGTCACGATTTCCCCAATCTCACCTTGGTGGTGATTATTGATATTGACCAGTCGCTGCTCAGTACCGATTACCGCGCACTGGAACGCTTAGGGCAATTGCTGGTGCAAGTCGCGGGGCGAGCCGGGCGTGCCGACAAGCCGGGGCGGGTAATTTTGCAAACCAGCCAACCGGATCACCCCTTATTGCACCAATTGGTTGGGCATGGCTACACCCCGTTTGCGCGGCAATTGCTGGAAGATCGCAAACGCTGGCATTTCCCGCCCTTCGGTTATCAAGCCTTGATTCGTGCCAGCAGCACCGCGAGCATGGAAAAAGCCTTGGAATTTCTGGAGCACGTTAGCCACCGTTTGCTGGCGGTGGATGGTGCGGCGATTCAACGTTTGGGGCCGATTCCTGCACCGTTGGAAAAACGTGCCAACCGTTACCGGGCGCAATTGCTGTTGGGGAGTCAGCAACGCGCCGCGCTGCACAATGCTTTGCACCAATTGCTGCAACAAGCTGCCAGTTTGCCGGGACGTTCGGGCGTGCGTTGGTCGATTGATATTGATCCGATTGAGTTTAGTTAGTCGAGAGCATTAAGATAACTACTGAAAGTTGATTGGCAGGGAAACTTCTTGCCCATTGCGGGTAATATTGAGGTTCACTTGGTTGGCAGTCGCCGCTTCTTGGAGTACACGCATGGCAACGGCTGGGTTTTCCAGCACCGTGCCATTCACGGCGGTCACAATATCGCCAGATTGCAAGCCCAATTGGTTGAACATCGCGACATTGCTACCGGGGCTTAATTGAAACCCCAAGAATTTGCCGTCACGCTCGTAAGGCTGGGGGCTGGCGACTTCCAGCAAGCGCATATTATTGTTCATCACCGACTGACGAAATTCACCCAGATTGGGGGCAGCTTCTGCTGCGCTCTGTTGTTCCATCGGCGGCATTTCTTCCGGTAACGGCGGTGGAACCGCTCCTTCGCTAGGGGTGAACATTTCCGGCGGTGGCATGATCTCAGGAGCAGGCGGAGTCGTGAAGTCTACGACGGGCATATCCATAGGCATGTTATCGTCCACACTTGCCGCAGCCACATTGCCGCCACCGCCTGATTCGGGTTTAGGTAGCGCCAGTTTTTCCAGCAAACCATTGCGACGTAACAACACATGATCTGCCAAAATCTGTTCTAATATTGCCCCGGAATTCCCAATGGTGCTACCCGCTGCGTAGATTTTTTGCTGGGCATTTTCCTCAATCACCGCGTAACCCTTGTTATTGGGCGGGGCATAAACCCCCTGAAGTTTGAGTGCCAATTGGGTGTTTTGAATATTCGTCGGCGCGGGTTTGCCGCTATCCGCCTGATACACCCCAAACAAATGGTAGCCTGCCAAGGTATCGCCCAGATTGGGTTTCGCTGGGGTGGCGCTGTTTACCGCACCGGTATCATTGCTGGTGAGTAAGGGGCGCGGATCGGCGGGAAATAGCATCCACGTCAAGCGTGCCAGCAAAAAGCCCGCCAGAATCACCAACACAAAACTGGCGTAGTCCGGGGCGCGGCTTAGCAGTTGCTCAACGAAACGCGCACGTTGCGTACCTTGCATGGGAAAGCCTCATTCGTTAATGGCAGTTAATGGCTCAAACCTGATAATAATCGCGGTACCACTGCACAAAGCGGCGCGTACCTTCGTCAACCGACATACTGGGACGATAGCCTACATCTTGCACCAGCGCATCCACATCGGCGTAAGTATCCGGCACATCGCCCGGTTGCAACGGCAATAAATTTAGCTCCGCTTTCATGCCCAGTGCATCTTCAATGGCACGAATATAATCCATCAACTCCATCGGATTCTGATTACCGATATTGTAAACGCGCCAGGGGGCTTTGCTCGTACCGGGGTCGGGTTGCATCCCGCTCCATTCTGGATTGCCCGTCGCGGTATGATCCAGCGTGCGAATCACGCCTTCCACAATGTCGTCGATGTAGGTGAAATCGCGGCGGTGTTTGCCGTAATTGAACACATCAATCGGCTTGCCTGCCAAAATCGCCTTGGTGAACTTAAACATCGCCATATCGGGGCGACTCCACGGACCATACACCGTGAAAAAGCGTAACCCCGTGGTCGGCAAGTTGTACAAATGCGAATACGTATGCGCCATTAGTTCATTGGCTTTTTTGGAAGCGGCGTACAGTGACAGCGGGTGATCCACATTGTCATGCACCGAAAATGGCATGGATTCGTTTGCACCGTATACCGAACTGGACGACGCATACACCAAATGCTTCACACCGTTATGACGGCAACCTTCCAGAATATGCCCAAACCCCACCAGATTACTGTCGATGTAAGCCAGCGGGTTTTCAATGGAATAACGTACACCGGCTTGCGCGGCAAGGTTCACCACCGCATCCAAGCCTTGTTCCGCAAACAGTTTTGCCATGCCAGCACGATCGGCTAAATCCAAGCGGATGAAGGTGAACTTGCCTGCCGCATCCGCGTCGATCACCCGTTGTAAACGGCGTTCTTTCAAGGTGACATCGTAGTAATCGTTGAAATTGTCGATACCGACGACTTCATCACCGCGTTGCAGCAATTGCAAGGCGAGGTGCATCCCGATGAATCCCGCTACCCCAGTTATTAGTATTCGCATATTTTTTCCTTTTGTTTGCCCTCCCCCCCACCCCCCTCTCCCAGAGGTAGAGGGGGAGCAAGATGTCTATTTCTTAGCCCCTCTACCTTTGGGAGAGGGGTTGGGGTGAGGGTCTTATTTTGTGAGTAAGTCGGCAACTTCCCGATACTTAGCCGCTGTCTTTTCCATAATCTCCGCAGGCAATTCCGGCCCCGGCGCGACCTTGCCCCAATCCAGTGTTTCTAAATAATCCCGCACGAATTGTTTGTCAAACGATGGCGGACTAATGCCGGGTTTGTACTGATCAGCAGGCCAGAAACGCGAGGAATCCGGCGTGAGGATTTCGTCGATCAACACCAGCTTGCCGTCCGCATCCAACCCGAATTCAAACTTGGTGTCGGCAATAATAATGCCGCGTTTGAGGGCATATTCAGCGGCTTGGCGATACAACTCCAAACTCACGCTGCGCACTTGCTCGGCGAGGTCTGTGCCAATGCGGGTTTGCATGTCAGCAAAGCTGATATTGATGTCGTGATCGCCCACGTCGGCTTTGCTGGAGGGCGTGAAAATCGGTTCAGGCAAACGGTCTGCCATTTGTAAACCAGCGGGTAATTCGATGCCGCACACCGCGCCGGTTTGCTGGTAATCCTTCCAGCCCGAACCGATCAAGTAACCGCGCACAATCGCTTCCACCGGCAAGGGCTTGAGGCGTTTCACGATAATGCTGCGCCCTTGCAATTGCGCTTTCTCGTCGGCTGTCAGCGGCAGATCATCCAGCGTTTTGTCGCTTAAGTGATTCGGGATCACGTCATGCAGCAAGCCAAACCAGAAATTCGCCACTTGGGTGAGGATAACGCCCTTCTGCGGAATCGGGGTCGGCATGATCACATCGAATGCCGATAAACGATCCGTGGTCACGATCAGCATATGCTGGTCATCGACGGCGTAAATATCGCGGACTTTGCCCCGTGCAATCAGCGGCAGGGAGGTGATGTGCGTCTCAAGAACGCTGCTTGGGTGACTGTTTGTATTCATTCGCTTGCGGTTAGTTAGTGCGTAAAAGGTACATCACGTTATAATATCAGATTTTGCAGAGAAATAAGGTGGGCATCGTGACTCAACCCAATTCGGCGGTAGTGGTAGGAGTTGTCATGGGTAGCAACAGCGACTGGAACGTGATGTCCAAAGCCGTTGAACAACTGGAAAAATTCGGTATTGCGCATGAATACCGCGTCGTTTCCGCCCATCGCACACCCGATTTGCTGTTTGAATACGCAGAAACCGCACGCGAACGCGGTCTAAAGTGCATTATCGCGGGTGCTGGCGGCGCAGCGCACTTACCCGGCATGTTAGCGGCAAAAACCACCTTGCCGATTTTAGGCGTGCCCGTCACCAGTCGTGCCTTGAACGGCATTGATTCGCTGTATTCGATTGTGCAAATGCCCAAAGGTGTCCCCGTGGCCACGTTTGCGATTGGCGAAGCAGGTGCGGCAAATGCAGCGTTGTTTGCGGTGGCAATGTTGGCGAATGACGACCCGGTTTTGGCGGAAAAGTTGGCGCAATTCCGTGAAGAACAACGCCAGTGCGCGATGAATATGCCTTTACCCCCTGACGCGTGATGATAACTGCTTTATGACACTACTCCCCGGATCAACCATCGGAATGCTCGGCGGCGGGCAACTCGGACGCATGTTTACCGTCGCCGCCCGCACCCTCGGCTACCGTGTGCTTATCCTTGAACCTGACTTTCACAGCCCCGCTGCGCAATTGTCTGACGATCATATTATTGCCGCTTACGACGATGAAGCCGCGCTTAGCGCGTTCGGGCAACGCTGCGATGTGATCACCACCGAATTCGAGAATATTCCTGCGCAAACATTGGAATTTCTGGCGCAATTCTGCTCAGTACGCCCCTCCGCTCATGCGGTGAAAATGGCGCAAGATCGGATTGTGGAAAAAGAATTTGTGCGGGCGTGTGGCTTGCAGCCTGTGCCGTTTGAGGTAATTCACACAGCGGCGGATATTGCCACCGCCACCAACAGCATCCAATTCCCCGCCATCCTCAAAACTGCCCGCATGGGTTACGACGGCAAGGGTCAGGCGACGGTACATGCAGTTGCTGAAGCGCAAGCTGCATTTGCCCAATTGCGCGGTGTGGCATGTGTGCTGGAACAGCGGGTGGAATTGGAACGTGAGATTTCGGTCATTCTCGCCCGCAGTGTTGACGGCGACGTGCGTTGTTTTCCGGTTGCCGAAAACGAGCACCGCAACGGCATTTTGCACCAAAGCATTGTGCCTGCACGAATTGATGCCGCACTCGCCGCTGCCGCGCAAGCTGCTGCCACACGCATGGCGGACAAGTTGGATTTCGTTGGGGTGATGGCAGTGGAATTCTTCATCACTCGCCAAGGCGAATTGCTGGTCAATGAAATGGCACCGCGTACCCACAACAGCGGGCATTACACGTTGGATGCGTGCGTCACTTCGCAATTTGAGCAGCAAGTGCGCATGGTCTGCGAATTGCCATTTGGCGCAACTGACCTGCTTTCCCCGGTGGTCATGGTCAATATGCTCGGCGATTTGTGGCACGATGCGCAACCGAACTGGCTGGCATTGCTGCAAAGTGCGAATACCAAGCTACACTTGTACGGCAAACACGAAGCCCGCCCCGGTCGCAAGATGGGTCATTACTGTACCTTAGCACCACAACTTGACGACGCACTCGCAGAGGCGCGACACATTTTCCAACAATTGCAATAAGGACACACCACATGGACATGAACACCTTAATCTTCAAAGTACACGCGATTATCGCCGTGCTTTCCGTGGTTATTTACCTGATCCGGGGGATATGGATGTTAACCAACAATCCGGCAGTCAGTGGCAAGGCAGCGTTAGCCAGTGCCTCATTGACGATGCTGATTTTATTGGGAACCGGTTTGTGGATGGCATTCGTCAGCACGACGCACGGTGTGGATAATTTTGTCATCATTAAAGCGGTCGGCTTGATTGTGTACGTGGTGTTGGGAGTCATTGCCCTGAAGCCGGGCTTGAGTAAGCCTAGCGCGATTGTGCTGTGGTTGGCAGGTTTGGGGGCGTTTGCGTACACCTTCCTGTATGCGAAACACCTTGCACCGGCGATCCTCTAATGGCAGATATTCCTTACACCAAAAGCCTGCGCGACGACATTCGTTTTGACACAGAACTGTGCGGGCAGCCGTTCACCTTCCTATCGACGTGGGGAATTTTTTCCCCGCGTGAAATTGATGATGGCACGGATTTGCTGCTGAAATACCTGAAAATCAACCCGACCGATGATTGCTTCGACCTCGGTTGCGGCTATGGCCCGGTGGGATTAGTGATGGCAAAACTTGCCCCGCAAGGTCAAACCTTGATGGTGGATAAGGATTTCATGGCAGTCGAATACGCCAACCGCAATGCGGGTGTGAATAAGCTGGCGAATGCGCGTGCCATGCTCAGCAACGGTTTCCAGCACCTTGATAAGGATGCGCGGTTTGATGTGATTGCCTCCAACCTACCCGCGAAAGTGGGCAAGGAAATGATGAGCATTTTATTGCACGACATGAAACACCACCTCAAACCGGGCGGGCGTGTGTATATCGTAACCATCAACGGCTTGCGCGAATACATGAAGCGCAACCTGAAAGAAGTGTTCGGCAATTTCGACAAGCTCAAACAAGGCCAGTCGTACACCGTCTCGTATGCGGAGAAGAAATAAAGAACCTCACCCCCAGCCCCTCTCCTTGACAGGAGAGGGGTGTAAGAGATAGTGGTCTTTCTCTTCCCCCTCGCCTGCCAAGGAGAGGGGGTTAGGGGGTGAGGTTCTTTGACTGTTAAGCGTTATGATAACCCGTGACTAATTCCACCTCATTACGCGACCCCATCACCACCGGCACACGCTGGTGCAAGTCAGTCGGCTGAAGTTCCATAATGCGTGAATAAGCCGTGGTCGCCATGCCGTCCGCCTGTTCAACGATGAAACCCATTGGGTTAGCTTCGTACAACAAGCGCAACTTGCCGGTTTTGCCCGCTGCTTTCATTTTGCTATCCATCGGATAGATGAAAATGCCGCCGCGAGTCAAAATGCGGTGAATTTCAGCCACCATTGACGCGACCCAACGCATATTGAAGTCTTTGCCGCGCGGTCCTTCCACGCCTTGCAAACATTCGTTAATGTAACGCTGCATTGGTGGTTCCCAGTAACGCTGGTTAGACACGTTGATCGCAAATTCCTTGGTGTCAGCAGGAATTTTTACGTCTTCGCGGGTCAGCAAGAATTCGCCGCAATCCTTATCCAGCGTAAACATGTTTACGCCTTTGCCAGTGGTCAATACCATAATGGCGGATGGACCATACAGGCAGTAGCCTGCGGCAACTTGTTTCGTGCCCGGCTGCATGAAATCCGCAGCGGTCGGGTTTTCCACACCTTCGGGGGCTTTGATGATGGAGAAAATCGTACCAACCGATACATTTACATCCATATTAGAGGAGCCATCCAACGGGTCAAACGTCACCAAATAGTGACCGCGTGGAATATTGCTGGGCAGGTTATAGACCTCATCCATTTCTTCAGAGGCTAATGCTGCCGCGTGACCACGTGAAAGGGCTTCGATCATCACGTCGTTGGTGATGATGTCCATTTTTTTCTGCTCTTCGCCCTGAACGTTTTCAGAGCCAGCAGAGCCCAGTACGCCGATGAGGTCGCCCTTGCTGGTTAACGCAGCAATTTTTTTGCAAGCGAGTGCGATGTCATTCAGTACGCAACTGAACTCGCCGGTTGCGCCCGTGTGTTTACGTTGTTCTTCGAGGATAAATTGTGTGAGTGTGGTGCCAATTTGATACATACCAGCTTCCAAAGTTAGAAAGAAAAATCGTGCATCAGTGGATTATGATATGCTAATGGATGGATTGTAAATAAAAAAAAGGCGGATCCGAAGACCCGCCAGACTTGCGAGGGAGTATTATAACTTTGAATATTACTAGTTGAGTGTGTAGTGTTACTGTTAGGTCGCTACTGCTGCGCTGGTGGTTCAACAAAAGTTAAAAAAAGGTTATGCATTATTTTTTTTTGGCTTTCTTGCCAGATTTATTAGAACCAAACCCGAAATGAGAGCGACACAGCGATGGAAGGCCATTCAAAAGGCAGCAAGCAACAGACTG
>JBEUIR010000072.1:0-9629 GCA_040415395.1 Candidatus Thiothrix namsaraevi | reverse complement strand
GCCGATGGTGGTACAACTCAGTGACGCCTTCGACGACAATAACGTGCCTGCGGTGATTGAAGCCATCAAAACCATGTTCAAGAAAATCCCTTACCAGATGAGTTGAAAAGCGTGGATGATTGGGTCATGGAAGCTGACTGATCAAAGGAGTTGATCAACCGGAAACCATCGTCCTCATCAAGCCTGAATAAAATGCGCCCGATAATACGCCAGCTCATCAATCGAATCCCGCACATCCGCCAGCGCCAAATGCTGTGATTCTTTCTTAAAACCTGCCGCCAACCCCGGTTTCCAGCGATTCGCCAACTCTTTCAGGGTACTCACATCCAGATTGCGGTAATGAAAGAATTTCTCCAATTCCGGCATTTGCCGCGCCAGAAAACGCCGATCCTGACAAATGCTATTGCCGCACATCGGCGACGCACCCGCTGGCACAAACTGCTTGAGGAAATCGAGGGTCGCTTGTTCGGCTTGCGCCTCCGTCCATTCACTTGCCAACACGCGCTGAATCAGCCCCGAACCACCGTGTTGTTTCTGATTCCATTCATCCATTTTTGCCAGCGTTTCGGCGGTTTGGTGGATGGCAATCACCGGGCCTTCTGCCAATATATTCAGGTCTTTATCGGTGACGACGGTGGCAATTTCGATAATCACGTCGTTGACGGTATCTAAGCCCGTCATTTCCAGATCAATCCAGATCAAATTTTCCTGATTCACGCTCATTCGGGTACACTGCACTTACTTTAAGGAAGCTGGAATATAACAGAGATTATGCAAACCTTTACCTACATTTTCCTCGCGTTTTTGCTGGCATCGACCTTAGTACAACTGTACTTGTCGTTGCGCCAGAAACAGCATGTCGGCGCTCACCGCAGCGCTGTTCCCAGCGCGTTTGCGGGCAAAATCTCGCTGGAAGAGCACCAAAAAGCCGCCGATTACACCCTCGCCAAAGGCGGTTTAGGGCGCATCGACCTATTGATTGGCTTGGTGATCCTGCTGGTCTGGACGCTCGGCGGCGGGCTGGAGTGGCTGGATACGCAATGGCGCAGCTTCGGTTGGAATGAGCTATACACCGGCACTGCGGTCATGCTCAGCCTGATACTGATTGGCAGCTTATTGGATATGCCAATGTCACTCTACCGCACTTTTGTATTGGAAGAGCGCTTTGGTTTCAATAAGATGACCCCAGCCACTTTTATCACCGACACGCTCAAAGGCGCAGCACTGGCACTGATTATCGGTATTCCGGTGATCATGCTGATTTTGTGGCTGATGACCTCGGCGGGTAGCTTATGGTGGTTGTATGCGTGGGCAGCACTCACCGCATTTTCACTGCTAATGACGTGGGCATACCCCAAATTCATCGCCCCCTTATTCAATAAATTCAGCCCCTTGGAAGATGGCGAAGTTGCCGAACGCCTCAACGCCTTATTGACGCGCACCGGCTTTAACAGCAAAGGCGTATTCATCATGGATGGCTCGCGCCGTTCTGCCCACGGCAATGCTTACTTCACCGGCTTTGGCAAAAACAAGCGCATCGTATTTTTCGACACCCTGCTCAAACACCTCACCCCCGCGCAAGTGGAAGCGGTACTCGCGCACGAGTTGGGGCATTTCAAACGCAAACACATTGTCAAGGGCATGGCATTGTCAATGCTCATGACATTGAGCGGTTTCATCGTCTTGGCATGGCTAATGACGCAAGCGTGGTTTTATACTGCACTCGGTGTCAGCCAACCCTCGACGTACATGGCGCTGGTGTTATTTGTATTAGTCAGCCCGGTGTTCACCTTTTTTATCGGCCCGATCATGGCCTGGTGGTCGCGCAAACACGAATTTGAGGCAGATGAATTCGCGGCGCAACAATCGAGCAGTACGGAACTGATTGCCGCATTAGTGGGTCTTTATAAAGAGAATGCCAGTACCCTGACGCCCGATCCGTGGTATTCGGCGTTCTATGACTCGCATCCGCCCGCAGCGATACGGATTGCGCATTTACAACAACAAATGTAACAAGAGTAGTGAAATGAAAGCGAAAGCTCTTTTAATTCTCTGTAGCGGTCTACTGCTGATGCAGACAGCACAAGCAGCCCCTAATCCGGCTAACGGACAAATATTGTTCGTTAATTCACCTTGTGATACGACGGCGCTAACCACGCCCAACCCCGCCATCACCGATACAGCCAGTTTGGAAAAAGAGGTTCGTCAATGCGACATCAGCCGGAATATCAACTGGTATGATGACGAAATCAAGGATGTAGTGGCTTATCTCAATCAGACGTATTACAAATTTCCGTAATACGTGGGCAACGCAGACGTTTTCCGTCACAATAGGACGTTATGACGGAAAACCATTCTCACCCTGCCTCCACTGCACCAGAAAACGGGCAAATCATTACCCGTTTCGGCGCTGATTTCTTAGTAGAAACAGCGAGCGCTGAACTATTGCGCTGTACAGCCCGCCGCAAACTTGACCATCTTGCTTGCGGCGACTACGTGCAGTGGGAACGCCAAGCCCAAGGCAATGCCGCCGTTACTGCCATGCTCCCGCGCCGCAACGTGCTGGAACGCCCCGATTTTCGCGGCAGATTACGCCCCATTGCCGCCAATATCGACCTATTAATCGTGGTCGCCAGTTGGCAACCCGCCCCCGTTTGGGAAACGCTCGACCGTTACCTGATTGCTGCCAACCGCCTTCCCGCCGACGTACTCTTGGTTTTCAACAAAGCCGACTTGCGTTCCAGCCTCGCCAGTGCTGAAGCTGAAATCTGTTTAGCAGAATACCAACGCATTGGCATTCCGATTCTGCACGTCTCCGCCAAGCAACAGCAGGGCATTCAGCCCATTCTTGAAGCCATTCAAGGGCGCACCGCGATTGTGGTCGGGCAATCCGGGGTAGGCAAATCATCGCTTGCCATGCAACTACTGCCCGAAACCGATATTCGGGTCGGCACTATTTCTGAGACCGGCGAAGGTCGCCACACTACCACCTCAGCAACTCTGTACCGCTTACCGTCAGGCGGCTCGCTGATCGACTCGCCCGGTGTGCGCGATTTTGGGTTAACCGGCATGGACTTTGCGACGCTGGAAACCGGCTTCCCCGAATTCCGCCCGTTTCTGGGTGAATGCCGCTTCCACAACTGCACCCATAACCATGAGCCGGGTTGTGCCATAAAAGCCGCTGTTCAAAGCGGACAACTGCCACCACGACGCTTTAGTCGTTACCTCAGTTTATTGGCAAATATTTAACGCATTCAACCTGTTATCTGCCTTACATACCCATTATCGGCTCACTTGTCCTGATTCATCTCGGATTCGGTTTGCCAGTCGCTATAATGACGGTAAATAAATTAAAAATAAGGCACGCAACAAAATCAGGTCGATTTTCAAAATGATTTGTCATTAAGTGATCACCATCACTTAATGAATCGGAACTTTTCAGTAAAGTCAAGAGCCTTAACAATGAGTTTCACTAGAAAACACCCTAAGCCAATGAGGTAACACCATGAACATCCATCAATTACATATTGCTGACAAAAACAGCGCCAACGCCGGTATGCAAGAATGCACCCCCTGCGAAACCTCCCCCCGCCCCGAAACAGCCCGCTACTGGCCTAAAGTCAGAATGCAGCGCCGCTACCAAGACGGAATGCCCGATGAACGCTTAAGCATTGAAATCTCCAATCCTTGTCCTGATATTATTCTTCGCCACGTCAAAATCGCCTTCCTTTCCACCGGCCCACACAACCACCTGAAAAATGGTCAACTGGCTGTCAAATTTGCCCCCACCCACGGTATCGAATTCGGTGACATTGCTTACAGCAATACCAATGGCAAACTCAGCAGCATGACCCGTGACATCATTATGATTGAACATCAGGCCAGCCCAGAAGGTCGTGAAATCTATGCCGGGGTATGCTTTACCGCCTGTACCAAAACCGGTGAAGTCAAACATTACGGGTATTTGTTATTCAAAAGTAATGTATTACGAGCACAAGAGGCACTCGACCAAGCCGCCTGAATACCGTATGCCAGTACAGCATTCATTTGAATCCATGACCGCATTTATGAGACTCTTGGCACATTATTGGTAATTATGATTCTTGTTAATGAGCCGACTGCTTCTCACCTTGATTTGTTGCGTGTTATCCAGCACCCCGCCCGCCCTAGCGGAGTCGCCGGAAAACCAACGCAAAGTGTTTCAGCAAACCTACCGCGACCTGCAAGCCGGAAACACTGACACCTTTGCCAGCCTTCCCGCTGACATGCGCCAATACCCGCTCTACCCTTGGCTAGAATACACCGACCTAAAACAGCGTTTCGCTACCCTTCCCGATGCCCTCGTGCTGGATTTTATCCGCCGCAACCCTGATTCGCTGATGGCTGATGCCTTGCAGATACAACTCGCCAAACGCTTTGCCACCAAACAAGACTGGCAAACCTTGCTTGCCACCATCCCTGCAACAGTGGATGACACCGATACCCAATGCTACCGCACCCAAGCACTTGCCGCCGTGGGGCAAAAAGACGCCGCACTGAAACTGGGCAAACAGACCTGGATGACGCTCAGCAAATCGCTTTCGGACGCTTGTATTCCCGTCACCGACTTATTGCGCCGCCATGTGATGCTGTCCACCAGCGATTACCGGGAACGCATCCGGGCAGCGCTCGATAAAAATCAAACCACACTGGCTGCACAACTGGCGACTGGACTCCCGCCTGAAGCGCAAACTGCCGTGAATACCTGGATCCAAATTCGCAACACCCCAGCAGAAGCACTCCCCGCAGCCATACAGCAGCCCGATAACCCTTACCTACGCGATGCCATTGCTTTCGGGCTGGAACGCCTTGCCAAAAAAGAATTCCAACAAGCCGAAGCCCTCTGGCAAACCGCCCGCCAAACCCTGAAATTCCCCCCCGAAGAAAGTGCCAAAGTCGAAAGTGCACTGGGCATACAACAAGCCTTACGCCATAACCCTGCTGCCTTGAAACGCCTTGCTGCCATTCCCGGCGAATACCGCACTCAGGATGCAACCTTGTGGCTGGCTCGCATTGCCGCCCGTCAAGGTGAATGGGAAACCCTGTTGGATGCTACTCAACACCTGCACTTCGAGCACGAACGTGATGCTGCCAGTTGGCATTACTGGCAAGCCCGCGCCCTCGAACAAACCGGTAAAAAAGCCAAAGCCACCCAGCTCTACACCGACATTGCCCCCCACGCCACCTTCTACGGTTTTCTGGCGGCTGACCGTTTAGGGCAGGCGTACACCAACCTCAAAACCCCAGCGGTTGACCGCAGCCAACGGGTTGCCGGATTGCAAAAAGTCGCCGCTATCCAACGTGCCTTCGAGTGGTTTGCCTTGGGCGAACGCGAACAAGGTCGCAAGGAATGGTTTCGCGCCCTTAAACAAATGGACAAAGAAGGTGCACTGGCTACCGCTGATCTCGCGATTCGTGGCAATGACCACAATCTCGCCATCTGGACTGTCGCCCGTGCCAAGGAATGGGATGAAACCCACCTGCGCTTCCCCCTGGTACACAGCGAGCTGGTAATGGCACAAGCGCGTAACCAAGGCATTCAACCCGCTTGGGTCATGGGGGTGATGCGCCGCGAAAGCGCTTTTGACGCCAACGTGGAATCCAGCGCCAACGCCCTTGGTCTTATGCAACTGATTCCCCCCACTGCCAAAGCCGTCGGCACCAAACTAGGGCTAAACATCAGGGGACGTGACGACATATTGCCCCCTGCCACCAATATTCAGCTAGGCAGTGCCTATTTAAGTGAAATGCTTAGCAAATTTTCCGGCAACTACGCGCAAGCCACCGCCGCCTACAATGCAGGTCCCGGCCGCCCGCCGCAATGGGCACCACAACAACTGATTAATGCCGATCAGTGGATTGAAAGTATCCCCTTCACCGAAACCCGTGAATACGTGCAGGCGGTCATGGGCTATACTACGATTTACGATGAAAAACTGAATCCGGGCAACGGTCGCCGCCTGTCCGAACGTTTACAACCGATAGCACCCAATGCACCCAAACCAGCGCCCAGCCCCTAAGCCTCGCCGCCAGCAACGCGGGATCGCCATCCTCTCGGTCTTGGTGATTGCGGTCTTGGTTGTCACCCTCGCAGCCGCTATTTTTGCGCGGCAAAGCTACGCAGTGCGCCAAACCGAGAATTTCCAATCGCTGGAGCGGGCATGGCAATACGTGCTGATGATGGAACAATACGCAGGCTTACAACTGCAATTGGACGCCAAAGACAATAGATACGATGCCCTCACCGACCGCTGGGCGCAACAATTGCCCACTCAAACCCTTAACGAAGAAAGCGGTGCTGTAGTGAAATTCACCGGCAAACTGGAAGACCTGCAAGCGCGTTTCAATCTTAATAACCTGATTAGTCAAGAAGGTGCATCACGCGGTCAACAAAACGGCGCAGCAGTTGAACAACTCAAGCCGTTTGTCACAGATGCCGGTTTACCCCCCGGTTTCGTCAATGCCATTGTCGATTGGTTAGACATCAACACCGAACCGCAAGGCTTGGAAGGTGCCGAACGCGATTATTACCTCTCCGGCAACATTGCCTACCTTGCTGCCGATATGCCATTTGCCGACACTAGCGAAGTACGCCTGTTACGGCTGGATATGCCAGACCCTGAAGCAAAAAACAAGGCGCTCAATCGCTTTTTGAGCACTGTCACCGCCTTGCCATTTAAACAAACCACCATTAACCCCAACACTGCCAGCAAACAAGTATTGCGGGCGATGCGGCTGAGCGATAGCCAAATTGCCAGCATTCTCGACAAACGCAAACTCAAGCAAGCCTACAAAAGCAAAGCCGATTTTTTGCAGGAAATGGCCTTCACCCCCGGCAAAGATGATGTGCTGCGCGACAGCTTTGACGTGACCACGGGTTATTTTCGCTTGACCGGTGAAGTGCAAATCAACCGCGCACGGGTTTTCGTCAATAGTCTGTTATTGCGTGACGCGAAGGGCAGTGTTCGTGTCATAATGCGCCAATTCGACCGGGTTAACGAACAACCAATACCAATAACTGACGATGCTAGTAATACGCTTACAAACACCGAATGACCCCGAACCCGCCTGGGCAGTGCTGAGCAATAAGCCTGCTGACTGGCAACACGGTTCGTGGGAAAAGCTCCTGCCTGCGGCACGGGGGCAAGATATTGTGTTGCTGATTCCCAGCCGCGACGTGCTGTTAACCCAAACCAGTGTCAACACCCGCAACCAACGCCAATTGCAGCAAGCCGTGCCGTTCGCGCTCGAAGACAGCATTGCCGATGATCTCGATCACCAACACATCGTCTGGCAAACCCGTGCGAATTCCACCCAAGTAGACGTTGCCATTATCCGCCGCGACCGCCTGCGGGTATGGGTCAATGCCTTGCAAGCGCACCAGTTACGCGCCAATAGCGTCTTGCCCGACGTGTTTGCGTTGCCGTGGGAAGCGGATGCCCTGACACTTTGGCAACAAGGCGACACGATTTGGATCAGAACCGGCGAACTGTCCGGCTACGCCAGCAGCCCCGCTGCCCTGCCATTATTGCTGGACAGCTTAACCTCTGGGAAAACCGAAGCATTGCCCCTGCGCCTGTACAGCGACCAAACCGAAAAATGGGCGACCGACTCGCGCTTTGCGTTACTTCCCGAAACTCAAGCCGAACAACTGTTACCCAGCAGCCTGCAACCCGCCCTCAAACTCAATTTGCTCAACGGCTTACAGGATGAAAATCGCGCACAATTCCGCGAACAGTGGCAACGCTGGCGTCTAGCCGCCGGTTTAGCCGCCGTTACTGCCATGCTCGCCCTAGGCATTCACGGGGTGGGAAGTTACCGTCTGCAACAACAACTCGACGCAGTAGATGCGCAAAACCTGCAATTGTTCAGCGAACTTTTCCCCAATGCCAGCGGCGTTGACCCGCGCAGCCTGAAAAATCGCTTAGCCTCGGAACTGGTGCGCATCAAAGGTCAAAACAATGCCGCTAACACCAGCACCAGCCCCTTACCACAATTAGCGGCGGTGGCAGCAGCGATGCAAACGGCAGGCGGTTTAACGGTAGAAGACATTCGCACCCAAACCGGCACGCTTACCGTCAACCTGCAAGCGCCCAACCAGCAAGCCATCGAAACCTTACGCGATACCCTCGAAAAAGCGCTGGGCAACCCGGTAGAGCTGCAATCTTCGCGCACCGCTGACAGCGTAAAAGCCACCCTGACCTTGGGAGGTCAATCATGAAAGCCTGGTGGCAAAACCTCGCAGCCAACGAACGCCGCTTACTCAGCATTGGCGCAGCCCTGATCGGCTTAACCCTGCTATGGCTATTCGTGTGGCAACCGCTCAGCGCCCACCACCAATTGCTACAACAAGACTTGGAAGATGCGCAAGCCGCCCATGCCGAGATGCAACGTCAACGCGCCGAAATTCTCGCCCTGCGTGGCGCATCGCCCAATGCACCCGTTGCCGCCGGTGGCAGTTTGCACACCAGCGTGATTGCCGCGCTCAAACGATTCCAACTCGATGGCACTGGCACCAGTTCCGAAGAAAAAAACAAAAACACCGTCACCCTCAAGCTGGAAGCCAAACCCTTCGACACCTTGGCGCAATTTATCGCCATGATGGAAACCCAACACGCCGCCAATACCACCAGTATGACCTTAAAACCGGCAGATAAACCCGGCACGGTTGATGCGCAAATAACGCTGGAACGATGAAAACACGCACCCTCATTCTCGCAGGCACTGCCAGTTTCCTGCTCGCCTCCTTGACACAATTGCCCGCCAAACTGGTATTGGCGCAACTGCCCACTGACATGCCGGTGCAATTGCAAGGTATCAACGGTACGCTTTGGCAAGGTGGCGCTACCAGCTTGAGTGCGCAAGGCGTGCAGATAAATAACCTGCAATGGGATTTGCAAACCAGTGCCTTGCTAAAAGGGCAGCTCGCGGCAGATTTACGCGGAACCTTGGCACAAGGCGGCGACATCGACGCTACCTGCGGCATTAATCTCGCTGGTAAGCTGCATTGCGCCCCGTTGAATCTGCGCAATCTGCCCGCACAAGTGGTTTCCCCCTACTTGCAAAACCTGATGATTCCGCCCCTTAGCGGTACATTCCACGCCAATCTGAACAATCTGGAATGGGATCAGCAAACCTTCCCCCAACTCAGCGGTCACGGCGAATGGCGTGAAGCCGGGGTGCAAATGCTGCCGCAACGTTACGGCAATTACACCGCTATTATTAGCAGCGGGGAAAATGATGCGCAGCAACTCAGCCTTGCGTCTGCACCGGAAGCCGCCTTCAGCGTGAACGGCAGCGTTACCCTGCAAGCCGATGGTCAATACCAAACCCAGCTCGACATCAAGCCGGGTAACAGCATTGACGATGGCACCAAACAATTCCTCACCAGCTTTATCGTGCCACCACAAGCGGATGGCACGTACCAAATCCGCGAACAAGGGCAACTGCCCGGTTTTAAACCCTAACAGCGCCCATAAAAAAGGCGGGAATGTTAGTCCCGCCTCAAATCGACTCGAAGAATAGTCAGTTGAACATCACTATTAATTACATGGAATAAGCACGTTCACCGTGAGAAGCCGTATCCAAAC
>JBEUIR010000071.1:2058-9720 GCA_040415395.1 Candidatus Thiothrix namsaraevi | reverse complement strand
CCCTGTGGGTATTGCACTTGGTAATGGGCAGCGTGATACGCCGCCAGCAATTCTGTTGTCATCATTGGAAGTCCCCATTTATTGATACTGTTATTCGCCCAAAATCACACCACCGAACAGCGCAGGATTTTGCCAAGATTCGTCTTGTTTGGCTTTCCATGCCAATTTGCCGTCGCGGTCGCCGCCGTCGTCATCGTCGTTAACATGAATATCCAAGCCCATGCGTTGCCCCGCACGCGGATCAATGCCCAAGCCCGCCCAAGGTAGGGTGACATCCAGCACGTAACCATTACCGGAACGGGTCACGCTATGCTTCAATGGTACACGGTCAATTTTCGGTGAATTTTTGCCCAAGACAACTTTGCCAGCTTTCAGATCAAAAATGAAGTGGAAATCGTTGCGTTGGTCATATTGCTGGCTCATGGAACCATCCGCATCCAGATACAACTCAACGGCATCGTCTTCCCAAGGCAACGTGGAATCGCTCACGCCGGGGCGGTCATCTTCCACCCCAATACGCAAATAGAGGTGTTGCTGGTCCCAGCTTGCTTGCCACATTGCTGCCAAATCTGCCGTGCCGTCGATTTTGCCATTCAGCACATTACGCAACTGGTAGGCAGAAGCTCCCGCCCAGACATCCGCCGGATTACGCGCCTGCTGGATCAAGGCATTGCCTCCGGCAACGTATTGTTCCTTAGGCATGGTGCGCATGGTCACTAAAGCGGTTTCCGCTGGCGGTAAGGGCGCATCTTCTGGTGGAATATTTCCCATTGGGAATGGCGGCGGTTCACCGTGGATAGGTTCGTACTGCGGCGCGGTCGCATCCAGCGGTTCGGATTGGGTTTTCATCGCCTCCAACGTCACTGCCGGTTTTGCCTGACGTACCAACGTATCTCCAGAACAACCGTTCCACCAACAACGATTCGCACGGGTAAACTCTAGCAAGGCACGATGCTTAGGTGCTTGCGAATCTGGCTGGGTAATGTATTCCTTGGTGCCAAAACTGCCGTATTTGCGGTAAATGCGCGGTGAGCTGAAATGCACAAATAATTTGCCGCCCGCTTGCTTCCAGCCCGTCAGGAGGTCTCGATAAATGGCTGCCATTTGCGGGTGACGATTGGCGGCATAAAACAGAGGGTTCGGGTGCTGAGCGTCAGATTTGGTGGTCATATCCACCAGATGTTGCCCGCCTTCATACGCAATCAAATCCACCCCAAAGCTTTTTGCCACCTCGGCTTGTTTCTCAATCAATTTGATTTCATTCGGCAAGGAATGCGGGTACTTCGGATCAGTCATTACCCGGAAAATATCACTGACGCTGCGTGCCTGACGTAAAGCATTGGCATCGCCATACACATAGGGTGCGACGGCATAAGCATCGGTAAAGCGGTACGCACCGTTGTAAGACAAAATGGTTTTGCTCATGCGTGTGCTACCGATTAAGCCCGACATCACCCGCACTACCCGCTTATTGCCACGAAAGACTTGTTCCCAAATCCCAAACACATCCACCGAACGCTTGGAATAGAA
This sequence comes from Candidatus Thiothrix namsaraevi, assembly GCA_040415395.1. Classification (GTDB taxonomy): domain Bacteria; phylum Pseudomonadota; class Gammaproteobacteria; order Thiotrichales; family Thiotrichaceae; genus Thiothrix; species Thiothrix namsaraevi. Next base: position 8,190 of record JBEUIR010000071.1, on the reverse strand, counting down.
TTTATACGCCGCCTGATTCGGGTCAGGGTCTAAGCCCATTTGCACCCCTTGCTGCTTGGCAAAAGCGTGTTGGGTGAATACGCCATTCCACACTTCGTTGGAATATTCCACGTACACTTTTAAGGTCGGCTCAAGATTGGCTTGCACATACTCGGCAAAGCGACGGATGAAATCATTGCTGGCGGCATGAGGCATGGAAAACCACGGGTCGGCGTGCAAGCGATTGGCGAGTTCCACCATCACTTCCATCGGTGCGCCGCGAATCCCTTCTGCCCCACCCCAAGTTTGTTGATCAATGCTGGCACGATCCTCCCACGCATACACCGGGTTACGGGTAATACCGCTCATATTCATGAAACGAATCACACGAAAATCACGCATATACGTCAAATAATCAGGGTTAAAAATAATCTTGCTGGAATGCTGCTCGAATGACAGGTAATTCCCCGAACACTGTCCCGCACCCGCCACGCGCTGAAACGGATTATTCGCACAAATCCCCCCCAGCGGCAAAATGCGGATATTGCGGATAGGATTCGCCGGATTCGTTGCCAAAATAAATAAAGTTGCGTTTAACTCATTGTCTTTACCCGGATCGAGATTGATGATGTCACGCCCCAACACGCCCTCGACTAAAGCGGCATCGTTACGGTAATCCAGTTTACCTTCGCCCTCATACAACACAATGTACTGACCGCTGGGAATCGTACCGGCCGGTAATTTGCTGACAAAGCGCGTACCCGCCTGCCCGCCCTGAGAAATCTTTTTGGGCCAACCGTTGCGATCGTACTCGATGTGCCCCTTGTTTAACTGCCGCGCCTCGCGGAATGGCAAGGACATTTTCATCAAATCAATGAACGGCACACTGGAATCGTCATCCATAATTTCATTGGTATTCGTCCCCAATGCCGAATGGCTGTTATAGAACGCCTCGGCAGGCGTCATGGCTGCTAAACCCAATAGCAACAAAACAACCACAGCCCAGCGGCTTCCCTCTGAATGGCAAGCATTTATCATGATTAAGTAAACCCCATGTTATCGTAAGCAGCAGCACAAGCCTCGCGCCAACACTGCCTGTTCCCCAATTCGTTATGCTTGGAAAACCAATATGTTCTTTAAGTTCCCTTTTCGTTATTATTCCATCCTTTTGCTGACAAGCGACTGAACCGGATCTTAATACCATGCAAAAGCTGATTATCGAAGGCGGCGTAACCCTAGACGGAGACGTAGAAATCTCTGGGGCGAAAAACGCTGTCCTGCCCCTGCTCGCTGCCACCTTACTGGCAGAAACCCCGATGACCATCCGCAATGTGCCACGCCTCAAAGACGTGTCTACCCTTGCAGCAGTCATCGCGGGCATGGGTGTTACCGTGGAAACTGACGAACACAATAATGTCCACACCGACACTGCCACCATTCAGCATTTTGTTGCGCCGTATGACTTGGTACGCACCATGCGAGCTTCGATTCTGGTATTAGGGCCAATGGTAGCGCGTTACGGTCAAGCTGAAGTATCCCTGCCCGGTGGGTGCGCGATTGGTTCACGCCCCGTCAATATCCACCTCTCCGGTTTGGAAGCGATGGGTGCGAAGATTGTGGTCGAAGAAGGCTACATTCGCGCCACTGCTAAGCGCCTCAAAGGTGCAAAAATCGTCATGGACATTGTGACGGTGACAGGCACAGAAAACTTGCTAATGGCTGCGGTATTAGCAGAAGGCACAACGGTTCTGGAAAATGCCGCACGTGAACCGGAAGTGGTCGACCTTGCCAACTGCCTGATTGCGATGGGCGCAAAGATCAAAGGCGCGGGCACTGACAAAATCACCGTTGAAGGTGTCACCAGCCTCAAAGGCGTCGATTACAGTGTGCTGCCCGACCGTATTGAAACCGGTACATTCCTCGCAGCCGCCGCGATTACCGGCGGGCGCGTGAGGACATTAAAAGCCGCACCTGATACACTCGATGCTGTGCTGCACAAATTCACCGAAGCAGGCGCATTGGTCACGACTGGGGCGGATTGGATCGAAGTCGATATGCGGGATCGCCCCCTGAAAGCGGTCGATATTCGCACCGACCCCTACCCCGCGTTTCCCACCGATATGCAAGCGCAATTCATGGCAATGAATGCAGTGTCGCGTGGCATTGGGGTGATTGTCGAAACCATTTTCGAGAACCGCATGATGCACGTTGCCGAACTGATGCGTTTGGGGGCAAACATTCGTTTGGAAGGCAATACCGCCATCGTCGCCGGAATGCCTTACTTGAAAGGTGCGCCAGTAATGGCAACCGATTTACGCGCGTCCGCCTCACTGGTATTAGCAGGCTTGGCGGCGCAAGGCAAAACCACGGTTGACCGGATTTATCATACCGACCGTGGCTATGAACGTATTGAAGAAAAACTCTCCCGACTGGGTGCGCGTATTCAACGGGTAAATGGATAAAATTGTGAAACAAACACTAACCATTGCGCTATCCAAAGGGCGCATCTTCAAAGATACCGCGCCGCTGTTAAAAGCCGCCGGTATCGAACCTTTGGACGACCCCGAAACCAGCCGCAAGCTGATCCTCGATACCAACCGCGACGATGTGAAAATAGTCATTATCCGCGCCACCGATGTGCCGACTTACGTGCAATACGGCGCGGCGGATTTGGGTGTGGCGGGCAAAGACGTGCTCATGGAACACGGCGGTCAAGACCTCTACGAACTGGTGGATTTGCAAATTGCACGTTGCAAACTGATGGTTGCAGGCTTCCCCGATCGCCCATTGCCCACCACCGGATTAAAAGTCGCCACCAAGTTTGTGAACTGTACACGGCGCTATTTTGCCGAACAAGGCCGTCAAGTCGACATCATCAAGCTGTACGGCTCGATGGAACTTGCCCCATTGGTCGGCTTAGCCGATTGCATTGTGGACGTGGTGGATACCGGCAATACCTTACGCGCCAATGGCTTAGCCCCACTCGAACACATGGCAGACATCACCTCACGTCTGATCGTTAACAAAGCATCTATGAAACTTAAACACGCCCCGATTCGTGAGCTAATTGCCCAGATTCAGGCGGCTGTCGCACAGAGGAACGCCTAATGAAATACCAGACCGACGACCTGCGTATCATCGGTATGCACGAGCTCGCCCCGCCTGTCGAATTGCACCGTGAATACCCACTGAGCGAAACCGCCACCGAAACCGTGCATGACGCCCGCGAAATTGCACACCGTATCCTGCACGGTGAAGACGACCGCTTGCTGGTGGTGGTGGGCCCTTGCTCCATTCACGATGTGGATGCAGCAATGGAATACGCCAAGCGCTTGCAGCCCTTACGCGATGAGTTAAAAGATCAGTTGCATATTATTATGCGGGTGTATTTTGAGAAGCCACGCACCACCATTGGCTGGAAAGGCTTGATCAATGACCCGGATATGGATAACAGCTTCCACATCAACAAAGGCTTGCGCATGGCGCGTAAGTTGTTGCTGGATCTGAACAATATGGGAATGCCTGCGGCTACCGAATACCTCGACCTGATTAGCCCGCAATACCTAGCGGATTTGGTAAGCTGGGCAGCGATTGGCGCACGTACTACCGAAAGCCAAGCACACCGCGAACTCGCTTCAGGGGTTTCTTGCCCGATTGGTTTCAAGAATGGCACGTATGGCAATTTGAACATTGCGATTGACGCCATTGGTGCTTCTTCTCGTCCACACCATTTCCTGTCTGTTACCAAGGAAGGGCATACCGCGATTTTTGCGACCAAGGGTAACGAAGATTGCCACGTAATTTTGCGCGGTGGGCAAGAGCCGAATTACGATGCGACCAGTGTTGCCGCTGCCGTCGCCGCGTTAGAAAAAGCCAAACTGCCGCCGTATCTGATGGTCGATTTCAGCCATGCCAATAGCTACAAAGACTACCGCCGCCAACCGGAAGTCGCCGCGAATGTCGCCGCACAAATTGCCGCAGGTAACAAAGCTATTAGTGGTGTGATGATTGAAAGCCACTTGGTGGAAGGCAACCAAAAAGCCGATGGCAAACAGCGCGAAGAATTGGTTTACGGGCAAAGCATCACCGACGCCTGCATCAACATCGAGACCACCGAAGCAGTGCTGCGTCAGTTGGCGGAAGCTGTAGCAGCACGGCGTAAGCAATAGGAGTTAACACATGCTCAACATGACCGAATTAACCACCACCGACAGCGCGTTCTGGAGCAAGTTGCAAGACCTGCTGGCGTGGGAAAGCGTCTCCGATGACGCGGTATTCAACACCGTCAATAACATCCTCAAAGATGTGCGCAAACGCGGTGACGCGGCGGTAGTCGAATACACCAACCGCTTCGACCGCATGAGTGTGGGCAGCATGGCGGAACTGGAAATTCCTGCCGATCGTGTGCAAGCAGCACTGACCAAAATCACGCCAGAACAACGTACTGCTTTGGAAGCAGCCGCTGCTCGCCTAAAGTCTTACGCCCAACACCAATTGCTGGATTCGTGGAGTTACACCGAAGCCGATGGCACGTTGCTGGGGCAACAAGTCACCGCATTGGATCGGGTGGGTTTGTACGTCCCCGGTGGCAAAGCGGCTTACCCCTCTTCTGTGCTGATGAATGCCGTGCCTGCCAAAGTTGCCGGTGTGCCAGAATTAATCATGGTTGTCCCTACACCCGATGGTGAGGTCAACGAATTGGTGCTGGCAGCCGCCGCGATTTCCAACGTTGACCGCGTGTTTGCCATCGGTGGCGCACAAGCGGTTGCGGCACTGGCTTACGGCACGGCAACCGTTCCGCAAGTGGATAAAATCGTCGGCCCCGGCAATATCTACGTCGCCACTGCCAAACGCATGGTCTACGGCACGGTCGGCATCGACATGATTGCGGGCCCTTCCGAAATCCTCGTGGTGTGCGATGGCAAAACCAACCCGGACTGGATTGCGATGGATCTATTCTCCCAAGCGGAACACGACGAAGACGCGCAATCCATTCTGGTCTGCCCCGATGCGGATTTCATCGCACAGGTGAAAGCCAGCCTCAACCGACTGGTGGCAGAAATGCCGCGTAAGGCGATCATTTCCACCTCGCTGCAAAACCGTGGTGTGCTGATTCATGTGCAAGATATGGCGGAAGCGGTGAAGGTAGCGAACTATATTGCGCCGGAACATTTGGAGCTTTCCGTGGAGAATCCACGTGAAATGGCGACGCAAATCCGTCATGCAGGCGCGATTTTCATGGGACGTTACACAGCGGAAGCGGTGGGCGACTACTGTGCAGGGCCAAACCACGTATTGCCGACTTCACGTACTGCACGTTTCTCCAGTCCGCTGGGGGTGTATGACTTCCAGAAACGCTCTTCCTTGATTGATTGTTCAGCAGAAGGTGCTTCAACACTGGGCAAGATTGCCTCCGTATTGGCACGCGGCGAGGGTTTAGTGGCACACGCCCGTTCAGCCGAATATCGCATCAAAGACTAAGCGCTTCTGTTCATCATTTCCCCTCCAAAAGCCCCGTTTGTCGGGGCTTTTCTGTTCACTGCAAAAAGTTCACCATAATTGCAAAAAATTTGCAGAAAACCTTCAAAACCCTCTTTACATTAGCAAGTGCTAATATTATTATTATCCCATACTGAAACTTTCCAAAAACATTCGCTAGGAGATAAAATTATGAAACTGCAAACTATCGCTTTCGCTGCCCTGATCGCTTTCGCTGGTGCTGCTTCTGCTGAATTCACTGATGGCTTTGACAATGGTTCTGCTACTGGTCAAGGCGCTGGTCAAGGCACTGGTTCTACCAGCGGTCAAGGTACTGGTTACGGCACTGGTAACGGCGACGTAAACGGCTGGGGTCGTGGTAAAGGTGATGCTGACGGTGAAGTTGATTTCGCGATCACTTTCAAAGGCAAAGGTCGTACTAACATGGATACCGACATGGCTGCTAACGGCAAAGGTAATGGCGACTGGTACGGTGCTGGCAACGGTTATGGCTACGGCAACGGCACTGGCAACGGTTACGGCTACAACAACTTTGCTGCTAACGGCGCTAACAATGGTTACGCTCCAGCAATGATGGCTCCACAAATGCCAATGGCAATGCCTACTGCACAAGCACCAGTTGCTGCTGCTCCAGTTGCACCTGCTGCACCTGCT
>JBEUIR010000071.1:0-1958 GCA_040415395.1 Candidatus Thiothrix namsaraevi | reverse complement strand
TGCACCTGCTGCACCTGCTACTGCTCAATAAGACTAACGCAAGCATCACAGTTTGCTAAAAGGCATCCTTCGGGATGCCTTTTTTGGTTTATTCTCCGCGCTTTTACCGTATTATCCCGCTTTTAGCCGCTAACACACGAATTCTGCATGAATCTACCCGATATTCTAAAAGCCTGGCCACTGTACATTTTGCCGCACCACTTTATTTCCCGGCTGGTATTCCGCCTGACCCGCATCCAATGCCCAACCCTGGTTCCCCCCGCCATCCGTTTATTCAGCAAGGTTTTTAACGTCAATCTGGCGGAAGCAGTCAACCCTGACCCGGCGAGCTATCCAACCTTTAATGCGTTTTTCACCCGCCCACTGCAAGCTGCCTTACGCCCAATCGCTGCGGGAGATCAGGTATTGGTCAGCCCAGTAGACGGGCGTATTAGCCAAATGGGCAAAATTGAAGCGGGACGCATTTTCCAAGCCAAAGGTCATGAGTATTCTGCACTGGAATTGCTCGGCGGGGATGAAGCGCGTGCTGCCCCGTTTATGCACGGTCAGTTCATGACCATTTACTTGTCCCCGCGTGATTATCACCGTATCCACATGCCACTCACCGGTACGCTGACCGAGCAGGTTTATGTTCCTGGACGGCTCTTCAGTGTAGCAGGGCATACCGTGCGCACGGTTCCGCGTCTGTTTGCCCGCAATGAACGGGTAGTAGCCATGTTTGATACCGCGTTCGGCAAGCTGGCAATGGTCTTGGTGGGGGCTATCAATGTCGCCGCCATCGAAACCGTGTGGGATGGGCTGGTCACACCGCCCCAAGGTTGGGGGGTCAAACGCCAGGTATTCCCCGCTATTACGCTGGAAAAAGGGGCAGAGATGGGGCGTTTCAACATGGGTTCTACCGTCATCTTATTATTGGAAAACCCCGGTCTGTTTTGGAATCAGGCACTTGGGGCTGACACGACACTTCAATTAGGACAAGCATTAGCAGCGTTACCCGCAAAGGATTAAAGGATGAAAACATATCAACAGGATTTTCTGGATTTTGCCATCGGGCAAGGCGTGTTGCGTTTCGGCGAATTTACGCTCAAGTCAGGGCGGATCAGCCCGTATTTTTTCAATGCAGGCTTGTTCCAAACCGGCTCCGCTATCTCACGCCTTGGTAAATTTTACGCGCAAGCGCTTGTCGACTCTGGTTTGGCATTCGACATGCTGTTTGGCCCTGCCTACAAAGGGATTCCGTTAGCAGCGGCGACAGCGATTGCGTTGTATGAATACCACGGCAAAGATTACCCTTACGCTTTCAACCGCAAAGAAGCCAAAGACCACGGCGAAGGCGGCACGATTGTGGGCGCTCCCTTGCAAGGGCGGGTATTGGTCATTGATGATGTCATGACCGCAGGCACTGCGATTCGTGAAGCAGCAGATATTGTCGCGGCTCAAGGGGCAAGCCTAGCGGGTGTCGCCATTTCACTCGACCGTCAGGAACGCGGCAAAGGGGAACAATCGGCTGTTCAAGAAGTGGAAGCCTTATACGGTATCAAGGTCATTAGCATCGTGGGCTTGCAGGAAGTTATCAGCCACGTAGGCAGCAGCCTGCACGACGCCGCTTTGCTGGAAAAAGTACACGCTTACCGCCGTGAATTCGGAATTTAAAAACGCGCCTGCAATACCTACCTTTTGGTGTATTCTGTCCATGGTATTATGCGTTTAGAATCTGTTTTGTATAAAAAGCATTAAATACACGCGAAATTAATGGAGTTCCACAATGTCTAAACTGGTAGGCGTATTTATTATTGGGATACTGGTCGGTTGGTTAATCGAATGGATTTTTGTCCGGCTGTTTGTACCTAATCCTCAAAAAAAAGTTGAAGCTGCCTTGAAAGCCAGCCGCAAAGAAAATGATACATTGCAACAGCAAAACCGCGCCTTGCAAGCGGAGCTAACGGCAGCGAAAACGG
>JBEUIR010000070.1:0-9797 GCA_040415395.1 Candidatus Thiothrix namsaraevi | reverse complement strand
ACAGCAGCTTGCGAAACCAGGCGGGCATGGTTTGCTGGTCGGAAAAATCCACCACATGCAAACAACCACCGGGTTTGAGGATGCTTAAGGCATGTTCCAGCGCATCCTGCCAACCGGGGATCATCGACAGCACATACGAAAACACAATGTGATCAAACGGTTTTTCCAGCCCGAAGGTGGTGTGATCGACCTGACCTGCCAAGCCTTGCTGCAAGGTAATTTGTTGCGCATACAAGGTGTTACGCAAATTATCACGGGCGGTATCCAACATCATTGCGGATGCATCCATACCGTAAAGTTTGGCTTGTGGTTGCCGGTAAGCCAACTTGGTTAAATTACGCCCCGTGCCGCAGCCGATTTCCAGCACCGTTTCACCCGGTTGCAACGGTATTTCCGCCAACAAAGCATCACGCCCCAACAAATAATACTTGCGCGACCAGTCGTAAACGTACCGCTGGTAACGGTACTGCTGATCCATTTTCTGTGCGGCATCCATCGTCAATCGACCTTGCGGTAAAGGTGGAAACCGCCGTAAATCGCCGAACGGTCTTGCTGGAATAATTGCGCGGAAAGCTCGGCTTCGTACACAAACTGGTTGCGTAATTCGGCTGGCAACGCGGTTTCCAACGGTGATTCGGCAGCAGCGGTACGGAAGACAATCCGTGTCCCCGGTTTGCCCACGCGGGCAACTTGCGTCCACAACTGGGTGAGGACAGCATCCGTCATCCAGTCTTGCGCATCGAGGAACACGAAACGGTCGTAACTGTGCGGGGCTTGCTGCTCAAGGAAGTCGATCATCGAACCGAGGTGCGTATCGACTTTGCCCAATTGCTGGCGGATAGCATCGTAGTTTTCAGCTTTCAAGTAATCGGGAATCGCTTGACGCTTTTCATGGTCATAGCTGTGGCTAAAACCTTGCCATGCAAAATAGTTGTTCTGAATCGGGGTATCACACGCCAAGCGTTCGACGCGCTCGCGGTATTGCTCAATCAGATTGCCCTGTTCTTTCATCGCCTTGTATTGCTGTGGCGGAATACCAAGGCTGAACACCGACATTGGCAGCTTGCCCAAAAACTTCACCAGTTTATTGTCGAAAAACGGTGCGATGTGCTGGCTAAAAATCGCTTTCTGTTCGTACAAACTGGTGGCGGTGAGAAGCTTTTCAGGGTGGTAATTGGTGCGGCGGGCAATCCAGTGCAGGAAGCGCATGAAATAGCCAAAGCGCGTTTGCCGGTACAGCCCGTCACGGAACATATGAATCCGCTTTTGCCCCAAGATACTGCGACCTTGCCAAAACGCATCCAACTCATCGTCCAAATGCGGACGGATGTGCTGTTCGTAATGCGCCGGATTGGTGGCGCGGTCAGCGTAACCAAAGAAATCGTAGAAGGCGGCGTGATCCGGCAAATGCTTCATCGCTGCCAGCTTCAAGCGCGTCAAGGATAAATGGTAGGGGTTCAGGTCAATCGCGGTGATATGCGCGGGGCTTGCGGTCAGGTAATTCAACACGTTACAGCCGCCCGAAGCAATCGTCAGCACGCGGCTTTCCGACGTCAGTTGCAAGGCTTGCATATCTACCGTGGGGTCTTCCCAAATCTGGTTGTAGATGAAGCTATTGAACCAAAAGCTGAACAAACGTTGCTGCATCCCCATCAAGGACGTGGGGGCATGTTGATGCACAGCATCGCGCATTGCGTCGGAAATACCTGCCATGAAACTCTCGCTAACAAAATCTAATCGTGGGCTTGAGGCTAAGGCTTGGGAATGACGGCAAAATGACGGTTATATGACGGTTGTGTTATGGGTTTCGCATCAGCGGGGATGTGCTAACATCATGACAGACTTTTGGTATTCGGAGGTTTTTATGTCAATGGTAGTCAGTGACCCCGCAATTTTAGGCGGGGCATTAGTATTCAAAGCAACCCGCGTACCCGTGCGCAACCTGTTTGATTACCTGCTGGCAGGCGACAGCGTTAAAGATTTTCTGGAAGACTTTCCTACCGTTTCTTTTGAGCAAATCCGTTACGTGCTGCAAAGTGCCGAGGTTGCATTTGAAAAGGTAGCGGCTTGAACATGAAAATCATCGTGGATGAGTGCCTACCGCGCCGACTGTGCAAGTTATTACCGTTTGAACAAGTCTGGACAGTGCCACAAATTGGCTTAGCAGGTTTGAAAGACACGGAACTGCTCAGTGCTCTGGATGAAAAAGGCATCAACGTCTTTATCACGATAGACGGTAATATTGAATACCAACAGCAATTTACCAATCGAGGATTTGGAACCGTCGTTATTCGAGCTGCCAGCAACCGCTTTGAAGATTTGCAACCACTCGCTTCATTGCTGACAGATGCGGTTAGTAAGGTACATGTGGGAGAAATTGTGCGAATTCCTTAAACACAATACCCACATTTAACCTCCCTGCAAAATAACCGTCATTCCCCTGTCATACACCTTTCATAAGCTGGCGCGATACTATGAAAGGAGTGCAACCTATGACCGCCGCTATTCACCACGACACCCACCAAAACTTACGCCCACATCTGCCGCAATTGCGGGTAGAACTCGCTGCCACCCCCGCTGATGTGTACGCATCGCAACGCCTGCGCTATGAAATCTTCGCCAAAGAACAAGGCGCACAGCTAGAAAGTGCGGCTGAAGGCATCGACCGTGACCATTACGACGACTACTGCCATCACCTACTGGTGCGTCGCACTGATAACAATGAAGTGGTTGGCTCCACCCGCATTCTTACCACCCCGAATGCGCGGCAAGCGGGCAGTTTCTACTCCGAAAACGAATTCGACCTGCGCAACCTATTCCCACAACTCAAAGGCAATGCGATTGAAATCGGGCGCACCTGCATTCACCCCGACTTCCGCAATGGGGCGGGGATCGGTATGTTGTGGTTAGGGTTGGCGCAATTCATGGAAATGCACCGCGTCGATTTCATGTTCGGTTGCGCCAGCATCAGCATGAACGACGGTGGCGCACAAGCCTCCGCAATTATGCAAGAAGCCCGCGTCAACAACCTCGCTCCCGCCGAGCTGCGTGTCAAACCTTTGATGCATTTACTGCCCGCGCAACCTGCCGCCAAAGTGAATATGCCGCCACTGCTGAAAGCCTACCTGAAACTCGGCGCGTGGGTAGCAGGCGAACCGTGCCTCGATCCTGATTTCAACGTCGCCGATATTTTCATCCTGCTGGACGTGAACAACCTCAATACCCGCTATCATCGCCATTTTGTGCAAGGCAGTCTGCAACGCCGCCCGGTCAGCGACGTGGGTTTATTGCGGGCTGCATAAAACCATTAACAGCTTGTAATAATATTGTCATACTTCGCGCCTACAATCCGAGCCGCGATCTTTCAACCTGACCGAACAGTCCCAATCAGGAGTTTTCATGAGTACCTTGGGTATCTTGCTGACGCTAACGGTGTTAGCGGCATTCAGCTATTACATCGGCCGCAAACGCTCACTCGCACTCGCTACCCCGGTGAAGCGTGGCGGTAACAACCTGCATTCCTTGCCCGGTTACTACGGGTATTTGGTGGTAGTCTGGGCAATTATCCCCGCGTTGCTGGTATTTGCCTTGTGGTCAATGGCAGAAAAGCCACTGTTAACTTCCAACATGGTGGCAAACCTGCCAGCGGAGTATCAGGGTAAATCGGCGGATGAGCTGAGCCTTACCACTAACCGCATCCATACTCTCGCCAGCGACCCTGTACAACTGGCAACCGCCGAACCCGCTCTCAAAGCAGCGGCAGAGGAATACCTGCAAATGCAGTCCCTAAGCAATACCATCAAAACGGTGTTGGTGTTGACGCTGGCAATTGCAGGGATATTCATCGGTTTGCGCCATGTGAAACCCAAAACCCGTGCGCGTAATCAGGTGGAACGGGTGGTGCAGTTCATTATGATTGGCTGCGCTTCCATCGCGATTTTGACTACGGTAGGGATTATATTTTCGGTCTTGCTTGAATCCTATCGCTTTTTTGGGCATGTGCCAGCGACTGATTTCCTGTTTGGGACACACTGGAGTCCACAAACCGCGATGCGGGCAGATCAGGCGGGCAGCTCCGGCGCATTCGGTGCAGTTCCCTTGTTTGTCGGTACACTGCTGATCTCGTTTATTGCGTTGTTAGTTGCCGTGCCGTTGGGGTTAATGTCAGCCATTTACCTGTCTGAATATGCCGGACCTAAATTACGTGCTTATGCAAAACCTGCAATGGAAGTGTTGGCGGGCATCCCGACAGTGGTTTATGGCTTCTTCGCCGCACTCACGGTGGCTCCGTTTATTCGTGACTTGGGTGAATCACTGGGGTTGACCGTGGCTTCTGAGAGTGCGCTGGCAGCAGGTTTGGTCATGGGCATTATGATTATCCCGTTTATGTCATCGTTATCCGATGACGTTATCAACGCCGTGCCACAGTCGTTGCGCGACGGCTCTTACGGTATGGGGGCTACCAAGTCGGAAACCATCAAACAAGTTATCTTACCGGCAGCACTGCCGGGGATTGTTGGCGCATTTCTGTTGGCTGCTTCGCGGGCAATCGGTGAAACCATGATCGTGGTCATGGCAGCAGGTCTGGCTGCTAACTTAACGGTTAACCCGCTGGATTCCGTCACTACCGTCACGGTATACATTGTGAAATTGCTCACAGGTGACCAAGAATTTGACAGTGCCAAAACCTTGGCGGCATTCGCCCTTGGCTTAAGCCTGTTTGTTGTTACTTTGATTCTGAACGTGGTGGCACTGCATATCGTGCGCAAATACCGCGAACAATACGATTAACCGGGAGCCACTGTCATGAGTACCACGACTGAGAAAATTAAAGCGACCCTAGGGAAACGCTACGCACGCGAAAAACGCTTTCGCTTCTATGGCATAACAGCCATTGCCTTAAGCATTTTGTTTCTGGTGATTTTGCTGACGGATATTATTGGTAAAGGCTACCCTGCCTTCACCAGCACTTACATCAAACTGGATGTGCACTTGGACGCGCAAACCCTTGGTGTGACAGCCGATTCCACGCCTGAACAATTACGCACCGCCAATTACAATACGGTGGTACAAAACAGCCTGAATACGCTGATTCCCGATGTGGAAGACCGTAAGGAAAAGAAGGCGTTGAAAGGTTTAGTGAGTGGCGATGCGCAGTATGAACTGCAACGCCAAGTAATGGCTGACCCCGCATTGATTGGTACGAATCAATCGGTATGGGTATTAGCCGATGACGACATTGATACCTATTACAAGGGCAACATCGACCGTACCCTTCCCGAAGCTGATCGCCGCGTGAAGGACTTCCAGTTAGTCTGGCTGGATAAACTTGAAGCAGATGGACGCATCGACAGCCAGTTTAATACTATATTGTTCACACGGGGCGATTCACGCGAGCCGGAAGAAGCAGGGATTTTAAGTGCCTTGATTGGCTCGTTCTACACTTTGCTGGTGACACTCGCCTTATCCTTCCCGATTGGGGTGGCTGCGGCGATTTATCTGGAAGAGTTCGCTCCTAAGAATAATTTCTGGGTGGATTTGATTGAGGTCAATATCAATAACCTCGCTGCCGTGCCGTCCATCGTGTTTGGTTTATTGGGCTTGGCGGTATTTATCCAGTTATTTGGAATGCCGCGTTCCGCACCGTTAGTGGGTGGGTTAGTACTGACACTGATGACCTTGCCGACCATTATTATTGCCACCCGTGCGGCATTACGGGCTGTGCCACCCTCCATCCGGGAAGGTGCTTTGGGTGTCGGCGCATCCAAAAGCCAAACCGTGTTCCAGAATGTATTACCGCTGGCAATGCCAGGCATCCTCACCGGTACGATTATCGGCATGGCGCAAGCATTGGGCGAAACCGCCCCGTTGTTGATGATCGGTATGGTTGCCTTCATTATGGATGTCCCCAGTAGCGTGACTTCACCATCAACCGTGTTGCCGGTACAGATATTCCTGTGGTCTGACAGCCCGGAACGTGCGTTTATTGAACGCACCTCAGCCGCGATTATGGTACTGCTGGCATTCTTGGTGTCGATGAACCTGCTCGCCGTTATCCTGCGTAAACGCTTTGAGCGTCGCTGGTGATCCCGGCTCATCATAGTGTGTGACTCTTAACCCGAATTCCCTTACCCTTTAGCATATGAAGGTGAACCCGATGACTGAAGCGACAATTGATATGACAACGAAAGCAGTACCCAAATTTAGCACCGCCGCCAGCGGCGGACGTGAAGAATTTGCCCACACCATTGACGGCACGGTCGGCAAGCCGTATCTGGATGGTAAAGACACAAGATTCTTCTGCCGAGGCGTGAACGTATTTTACGGTGATACCAAGCAAGCGATTTTCGATGTTAATATGGACATCGGGAAAAACGAAGTCATTTCCATGATTGGTCCATCCGGTTGTGGCAAGTCCACTTTCCTGCGCTGCCTGAACCGCATGAATGACACCATTCCAGGTTGCCGTGTGACCGGTGACATTAAACTCGACGGCGAAGACATCCACGGCAAAGAGCAAGACCCGGTACTGCTTCGTGCGCGTGTTGGCATGGTATTCCAGAAGCCGAACCCGTTTCCGAAATCCATTTACGACAACGTAGCTTATGGCCCGCGCCTGCACGGTCTGGCTGCTAACCGCGCCGAATTAGATGAGATTGTGGAAAGCAGCTTAACCAAAGCCGGTTTGTTCAAGGAAGTCAAAGACCGTCTACAATCCCCCGGCACAGGGCTTTCTGGTGGTCAGCAGCAGCGTCTGTGCATTGCCCGCACGATTGCGGTCAGCCCGGAAGTGATCCTGATGGATGAACCGACCTCCGCACTTGACCCGATTGCGACCGCGATTATCGAGGAATTGATTGACGAATTGCGGGCAAGCTTTACTATTTGTATCGTGACCCACTCAATGCAACAAGCAGCGCGGATTTCGCAACGCACCGCTTATTTCCATCTGGGTTATCTGGTTGAATTGAATGACACCAAAACTGTCTTCACCAACCCACAACACCAATTAACTGAAAATTACATTACAGGCCGCTTCGGCTAAGGCGGTACGGGGTATGGAAAACATGAACACAACACAACATACATCTCAGAAATACAATCACGAGTTGGAAGAAGCCCGCAGCAAACTGATGACAATGGGCGGCTTGGTCGAAACCCAAGTCACCAATGCCATCAAGGCGTTGCTGGAACGTGACAGTGCTTTGGGTGAAAAGGTCGCGTATTCCGACCATGAAATCAACGCAATGGAAATTTCACTCGACGAACATTGCGCCGAAATCATTGCGCGTCGCCAGCCTGCCGCCAGCGATTTGCGCTTGCTGATCACCATTATCAAAGTCATTACCGACCTTGAGCGCATTGGTGACGAAGCCGAAAAAGTCGGGCGTTACGCGGTAGAAATGACAGAATCCTCTACCTACGGCGACTTGCACAACTCCTTGCGTCACTTGGGCGAACACGTTAAAGCCATGCTGAGTGACACCCTGGACGCGCTGGCACGTTTGGACGTCGTCCAAGCCATGCAAGTGGTGAAAAACGACCAGCAGGTGGATGATGAATTCGATTCCATTACCCGCCAGCTTTACACCCGTATGTTGGAAGACCCACGCAATATCAAGGACAGCCTGAATGTCACCTGGTGTGCGCGTTCACTGGAACGGGTCGGTGATCACTGCAAAAACATTTGCGAATACGTGATTTATCTGGTGAAAGGCAAGGACGTGCGCCACACCAATTTAGAAAGCATCCGCGAAACGATTTTGGGTGAGTAAGAAACGTATTCTGTGCATTGAGGATGAAGCCGCTATCCGTTCCATGATCCGCTTTTCGCTGGAGCGCGAAGGCTATGTGGTGACGGAAGCAGCGGATGCCCGTGCCGCCCGTGATGCCGCCGCATCCAGCCCACCGGATTTAATGCTGGTGGATTGGATGTTGCCGGACATTTCCGGGCCGGAACTGATCCGGCGTTTCCGCCATGACCCGTTGACCCGCGACATTCCCATTATCATGCTCACCGCCAAAAGCGAAGAAGATGACATGATTCACGGGCTGGATGCGGGTGCAGATGATTACCTCATGAAACCCGTGTCACTCAAAGCCCTGAGTGCGCGGATCAAAGCCCTATTACGCCGTTCCGAGGGTTTCGACGAACAGCGGGTGATCAATGCTGGGCGTTTGCAACTCAACCAAAATGCACACCAATTGCGCATTGACGGCATACCTGTGCATCTCGGCACGACCGAATACCGCCTGCTGGAATTTTTCATGCAGCACCCCGAAAAAGTCTATTCCCGCGCTCAATTGCTGGACTTTGTATGGGGTCAAAATACTTATATCGAAGAACGCACTGTTGATGTGCATGTGCTACGCTTGCGCAAAACCTTGAAGACCCACGCCGCCGAGAATGTGATTCAAACCATCCGGGGTGCTGGCTATTTATTCAGTGCAATCGAATCAACAGGTGATTGATGCCGAACAACTATTGGAGTGTGGAACGCTACCGGCTAGCCCTCGTAGTAGGCTGCGGTTTTTTGCTCGCATGGTTAACCCCTTACCCGTTCCCCCTTATGGTGCTGATTCTGCTGGGTTATATTGGCTGGATGTTGCACAAACTCTACCAATTGCAACGTTGGCTAACCAATGGGCAAAAACCGGAAGAAATGCCCGACAGTGACGGTGCATGGGAACAGATTGCCTACTTGTTCCACAAGTCCCAACAAAAAAGTGCCGAACGCAAGCAAAGGCAAAAAGAATTGCTGACACGCTTTGACAATGTGTTATCCGTATTGCCAGATGCAGCGATTTTGCTGGATGCTGACAACCACATTCAGTGGGCAAACAAATCTGCTGCTAAACTGCTCAATATCATCAATGCAACCGACCGGGGCAAGCGTATCGACACCTTGTTACGTAACCCCGACTTACACAAATTGCTGGAAGAAAACAGCGAACGCAAAGTCACCTTTCCCGCACCACGCAATAGCAACCTGACCCTGCGGGCGCGGTTATTGCCCTTGCAAGGTGGCTCACGGGTATTGAGTGTGCGCGACATTAGCGAAGGCATACAATTGCAAAAAACCCGTAAAGCGTTCATTGCCAACGCCTCCCACGAATTGCGCACGCCGCTAACTGTGTTGACCGGCTATATCGAGTTGTTTGAGCAAGACCCGGAATTGCCAGAATATTTACGCAGTCCCTTGCAACAATCCCGCGAACAAGCCGCCCGAATGCAGCAAATCATCAGCGACATGCTGGCATTGTCACGGCTGGAAAGTCAGGAAACCACGCCACTGATGGGCAATCGTGTCGATGTGCCTGCGATGTTGGAAAACAGCATCCAAGCCATCCGCGACACTTTGGCAAGTGATACGCACCGATTGGAAACCCAAATTGAACCCGATTTATGCGTGTGCGGCTCGGAAAAAGACATTAACAGCGTGATCACCAACTTGCTGGCGAATGCGGTGAAACATACCCCCGCTGGCACTACTATCCGCATCCGCTGGGAAAGCACTGAGGATGGGCAAGCCTGCTTAAGCGTAACCGACAACGGTCTTGGCATTCCTGAGAAACACCTGCCGCATTTGACCGAACGCTTCTACCGCGTGGATGAAGGGCGTTCGCGTGCCAGTGGCGGCACAGGGTTGGGTCTGGCGATTGTGAAGCACGTGATGCAGTGGCATAACGGCAAGCTGACGATTACCAGCAAACCGGGGAATACCGAGTTCAAAGCGTGTTTTCCGGCGAAGCGGGTGTTGGATTAGGTCGATGTACGACGACCCTCCAACCACCGT